>CALCFP010000040.1 GCA_937900725.1 uncultured Bacteroidota bacterium
TATTGCATTTGTGGCGACGTCATTTATTTCAGTACTACCAAAGGCCGATTGTTTTGTTCAGTCGATAGGGGAGCCACGTGGACTGTCACCCAAACGCCTATGTCGACATTATTCAATGTCGCGTTCAAAAGTAAGCAATGCGGGGTTGTCAAAGGCATTGGTGAGACATGTTTTTCAGCGTACCGGACAACTGATGGAGGTGAAACGTGGCAGGAGATTGTCGACAGCGCCAATTTCTACGCATCAGCATTGGCGTATATTCCTGAAACCGACACTCTTTTGTCTGTGGGCGTGTATCCTAATGCGGGCATATCGTATAGTGTTGATGATGGTGCCTCGTTTACAAATTTTGCTGATTTCTATTCCGACATCGACCAATATACAACATTGGGGGTGTCGCCTGACGGCAAAGGTCTCTGGGTTGGCGCATTAAATTTCAGCCCCCATTATGGTGGAATGTGGCATCGCGGGCTCACTGATGTAAAACCTCATATCACGTCGATTTCCGAGAAACAGGCTGTTACAAGCCTTGATGTCAGCGTCTATCCAAATCCTGCTGATGAAATCCTGTTTGTAGAGAGTGAAAAGGAAATATTACAGATTGATATCATTTCTGTTATGGGCACAAGGTTCAAGTCATTGACGGTGAATGCTTGCAAAACTTCAATCAATCTTCACGATTTGCCGAAAGGCATTTACATCTTGCGTGTAAATACGGCATCTGTATCCGTATCTAAACGGATAATAATCAATTAAGTACGTTTGTTGGACTTAACCTATCGGTAGGCTGAAATAGAAAACAGTAAACTTACCTTCCTCGCTTTCTGCCCATAGTTTGCCTTTGTTGGCGTGTACAAAATCTATGCAGAAGCGCATACCCAGTCCAAAGCCTTTTTCGTTCATTGTTCCTTTGCGTGAAGCCGTGTTCAAGCCTTGTGTAATGCGTTTCAGGTCGCTTGGGGCAATGCCGATGCCAAAGTCCTTTACGCCAATCACCACGCTGTCTTGCTCTTTGTGTGCCGATACTTGAATCTCGCCACCTTTATGCGAGAATTTGACGGCATTCATTATCAGGTTGCGAAGTATTAGCAGGCAGGCTTTGTGGTCGGCAAACACTTGCAAGTCTTTGTCCTGTATTACATTGGCAATGTTCAGTTGCTTGTTTTTGGCAATAGGCTGTGCTACGGAAATCACTTCATCGGCAATATCGGCAATTTTCAGGCTTTCAGGTTTGTACTCAATAATGTCGTTATTTTGTGAATGGGACCATTCTAGCAGAGTCTCAAGCAGTTGCAGGGTAGAGTGAGTCAGTTGTTCCGATTGTTCAAGCAGTTCTTTCCGCTCTGCGTCGTCAAGTTCTATCTCGTTTTGGTTCAGCAGTTCGGTCAGGTTTGTAAGCGATGCTACAGGGCTTCGCAGGTCGTGGGCGATTATGGAGAATGTCTTGCGCAGCATATCGTTAGAGCGCTTCTTGTTACGGTAACTGATGAGTGCAACAATGCAGAGTGCGAGCAGAAGTGTTACGGCTATGTTGAAGAAAAGTATCTTGCGTTGTTGATTGCCAATCTTCAATTCGGTGTTTTCCGCCTTGCTTTTCAGCAGTTCAATTTCCTTTTCCTTTACATTTATTTCGTAAAGCGACTGTATCTCAAGTATCTGCCTTATGTTGTCACTATTACTTATCGAGTCGCTGATCGTGTTGTATAACTTGTAGAATTCCAATGCTTTAATGCTATTTCCAATTGTCTCGAAAAGTTTAAAGTTGTCATAACATACATTTTTGACTATTTCTTTGTCATTGATCTCTTGCGCCATTAGCAAGGCGTTGTTAAAGAATGTCTTAGCATCCTGATAGCGTTGTGTCGAGAAGTATAGTTCACCTATGTTTTGCGATGTTATGGCTATTCCGCGCTTGTCATTCATTGATTTGAAAATCTGCAAGGCTTTTTGATATTGTATTGCGGCAAGTTCTGGCTTCTTGCAGCGTGAGTATGTGTCGCCAATGTTGTTAAGCACAAATCCTGCCGATTGCCGATTGCCAGAGGTGTTGTAGATTTCCAGGGCGTCGCTGAAGAATTTTTCGGCCTTGTCGTATTCGGTCATATCGCGGTATATCAGTCCGATATTGTTCAGCGAAGTTGCAGTGGCGTTTTTGTCGCCTGTTTCTTGCCTGATGCGCAATGCCTGCATATGGTTTTCAAGTGCAAGATTCATATTGCCCGATGTCCAATGAACATTGCCTATTTGGTTTAGTGTGGATGAGGTAAGTTCTTTGTTCCCAGTGCTTTGATAAATTGCCAATGCGTCTTTCTGGTACTTGATGGCTTTGTTGAAATCGTTCAATTCCTTGTAAATCAATCCTATGTTCACCATCGAACTTGCGGTGTTGGCTTTGTCGCCCAATTCCTCGCGTATGGTCAATGCCTGAAAGTAGTAGTCGAGTGCTTGCTGGTATTTTGCTGTTTTCCAACATATTGAACCTAAGTTTGAAAGCGAGTAGGCAATGTCGGCTTTTGAGTCGAGTTGTTTGCGTATCGACAGTGCGGTATTGTAGTGTGTCATTGCCGAGTCGAATTGGCTGTTCATTTTGAAAGCGTTGCCGATATTGTCATTCAGGCTGGCGGTCTTTTGCTGGTTACCCAAATTGGTGTAAATCTCTTTTGATTTTCGGTAGTAAACCAAAGAACTGTCATATAGGCTTTTGCGCCAAAAGATGTTGCCAATGTAATTCAATATTTGGGCTTCGGGCAGTTTGTTTTCCCAGTTTCGTGCAATTTGCATAGCCTTCGTCTGGAAATCTATTGCTCTGTCGTAGTTGCCCATATTTTGGTATGTGTTGGTTCTTGTGTATTTACACTGCTTTCATTACACGGCTTTCCTCCACATCT
>CALCFP010000041.1 GCA_937900725.1 uncultured Bacteroidota bacterium
GAAAGTGATCGAGTGCAACCTCCGCGCATCGCGCAGTTTTCCCTTTATGTTGTCGGCAAGGGTTTGCGGTTCAAGCACTTTCAGACTGTCGCCCCAACTCATAAGGTAACCTACGAAGTCGGCGGTCGGGCGGATGTAGTAGGCGTAGTCGGTGTACCCGTCGCCGTGGGTAATCTCTTCTTGCGAAGAGTGTATCGGAAGGTCTCGCAAGTAGGACTGCAATACTCCATAGGCGCGAATCACAACGCGTTGCGCAAGTGTGCCGTCGCCTATTACAACGCCGTAACATTCGTCGAAGAACGACTTTGCGTCAAAATCGGCGTCAATGTCGAATTTGTTGTCGGTCAACTTGATGTCAACTATGCGGTCAAACGAATAGATGGCAAAGTCTTTGTTCGGCGTTTGGCCGTTTGGCGCGCTGTGGGCAAGCATATACCACCGCTGTTTCGATAGTTTGATGCAATAAGGCTCAAGCCCATTGTGCGCAGTCGGTTCCGCCGATTCGTACTTCCTGTAAGTGACATCGATTCGCACTTTCTTCTTCATAGCATCTATTATTGTCTGCAGAAAATCGTTGCAGGGCACAGTTTCCAGCACAATGCGGTTTTGCAGTGCAAGGCTTTCGCTGACAATGTTGTTTACCGACAGGGTTGAAAGCATCCAGTTCTGCACGGTCTCGTCCTTTAGTACTTCGTCGTTGCCGATATGGTATCGGTATCCGTTTGTGCAGTCGCAGTCGATGTATATGCCGAAGATGTCCTGAATGTCGTCCTTGTGTCGGTGGAATGTCGATTTCGCAAGTTCGACACCACCGCTCATTTCCGTTTCGAGCCATTTGGCCTGCAGTTCTTCAAACGTGATTTGACGGGCGTTGCTTATGGTATTGACCAGCCAGATGTATTCCTTGAATAGGTCGCGGGGCTTCATAATTTTATTCTTTAGGCCAATAAAGATAACAAAATGTTGATGCGTTTTGTAGTTTTGCATTGTCAAAAAATCGGCGAATGACAATGAATGGCAATATGAACAGATTGTCGCCCAAAGAGTTGGCGTTGCTCGACCAGATGCAACGGCACCGTTACAGTCAAGGGCTGATAACCACATCGCTGTCGATATTGCGCCAGTCGCGTGAGGCGCAGGACGAGATGCTGTTATATATGTATGAAAAACATCCGAACGAAAAACAATTCGTGGAACGGTTGGCGTCTATATGCGCCGTCGACCCTGAAATGCGTAAAACCAATCAATAAGTCAGCGGAGTGTACAATATTTTGTAGATTTGTCGGTTTTTAGAAAAAACGAATCTGATGTCAAAACGTTTGGTGTTGTGCTTTGTGGTGGTGGCCTGCTGTTCGTTGGCGGGCTTGTCACAGCAACGTGTCGATGGCAAGGTGTATGTTATCGACGAGATACCAATGCCTGCCACATCGCAGATTGAACAGTCCAATTTCCTTCCTAAACTATTGGACAGCATCATCATTGACCAGATAAACTACGTCCTTTACGGTCGCGACTGCGAGCCGTTGCAGTTCAGACAACTGATGTTCACGGTGGCAAATGAGCAGTCGGAATATATGGCGATGATGGCTGATGATGATGCCAACGCGAAACTGAAGACTCCTGTCGGCGACCGCCTGCAGGCTTTTGGCGGTTCGAACGAGGCCGTGGAACTGACTGCAAAAATCAACGTTGTTAAGAATAAGAACGCTCTCACTTACTTCAAGATGGCAGAGGAATTGGTGTTCCGTTGGATGTCGAACAGCCGTTCGGCGTCAATGTTCGAGAGCGTCAACTATCAATATATAGGTGTGTCGTCGCATATCGATTTTGAAGGGAAAAAAGTGTTTGTCTCGGTTGTGTTGGGCAACTACCGCTCTTTTAACGATGGAATGCGCAAGCGCGACCAACTAAAGGTGCCTTATTCGGTCAAGAACCTTGGGCTCGACGATTACGACCCTGAAG
>CALCFP010000042.1 GCA_937900725.1 uncultured Bacteroidota bacterium
TTGCCGACCTTGACAAACAACAAAAGGAAGCATCGGCACACGCCAAAGAAGACGGCGAGAAATTCCTGAAGGAGAATGCATCAAAACCAGGTGTCACAGTAACAGCAAGTGGCCTACAATACCAAGTACTTACACAAGGCAATGGCAAGAAGCCTAAAGCAACCGACACAGTACGCTGCCACTACGAAGGCACACTTATCGACGGAACAGTCTTTGATTCATCGTACCGCCGTGGCGAACCTGCCGAATTTGGCCTCAACCAAGTAATCAAAGGCTGGACAGAAGGCGTGCAACTTATGGCAGAAGGTTCAAAATACCGATTCTACATCCCGTACAACCTTGCATACGGCGAACGTGGCGCTGGTCAGGACATTCCACCATATGCCGCACTTATTTTCGACGTGGAACTCATCAAGGTTCTTTAATCAAGAACAACACAAATAAAGGCAATCTGAACAGATTGCCTGTTTAATAGTCAGCACATTGGGTCAACCTCACTTACATATAAGCCATCATACTTATATTGACTATTACCGTAAGTATGCCCAAGAAATCTCTTAGGCAAATTACAGGCTCTTATAAGCATTATTATTTACCACAAGTATGTCTATTCAACAACTTATGGCAAGTTATATGTACATTTAAACCGCTATAATTTGCCATATCTACGTAAAACTAAACACTTATGGCAACTTATATGCATATTTTTGATATTATATTTTGCCATAAGTATATTTATTAGACCACTTATGGCAAGTTATAGATATATTTCCAACGCTATAATTTGCCATATCTACGTAAAACTAGACACTTATGGCAATTTATATGCATATTTCTGATGTTATATTTTGCCATAAGTATATTTATTAGTCCACTTATGGCAACTTATAGATATATTTTTAACGCTATAATTTGCCATATCTATGTAAAATTAGACACTTATGGCAACTTATATGCATATTTTTGATGTTATATTTTGCCATAAATATTAAATTTTACATCTTTACAATCAAAACTAAAGCATTATGGGAAAGGCATTAATCGCAAGAAAGCAAGAAGTCGAGACTCTTGAAAAGATTGTAAATTCAAGCAAGTCGGAATTTGTAGCTGTATATGGCCGACGACGCGTAGGCAAGACATTCCTAATACGTCAGTTTTTCAACAACAGATTCGACTTTTATTTGTCAGGAATTGCAAACTGTGGCATAAAGGAACAACTCCGCGCCTTCAACAAGGCGTTGGCTAAATACGGCTACGACAAAAAAGCCAGCAACTGGTTTGACGCTTTTGACTATCTTGCTGAACTGCTATCTGGAGAACCTGAAGAAAAAAAGATTGTCTTTATTGACGAAATGCCTTGGCTCGACACACCTAAATCGAACTTCATTCAGGCTTTGGAACACTTTTGGAATAGTTGGGCATCGGCACAGGACAACATCAAATTCATTGTTTGCGGTTCGTCAACATCGTGGATTACAAGCAAACTGATAAATGGCAAAGGCGGACTGCACAACAGGCTTACCAACAGGATTGAACTGTTACCGTTCACTTTGGACGATTGCAAGGAATATTTCAAAGCAAGGAAATTCCCATTTCAAGCCAGGCAAATTGCACAATGTTATATGATAATGGGTGGAATTCCCTTCTACCTTGACTATCTCGACCCGCAAATTCCTTTCAGCAAAAACATCGACCAACTGTTCTTTCGCGCCAATGGACTGATGCGGACGGAATTCGACAACCTGTACTCCGCCCTGTTCAAGAACAGCGACGACTACATAACCATTGTGGAAGCGCTCGCTACAAAAAGGAAAGGCCTTACCAGAAAGGAAATAACCGTGGCGACAAGGAAGACCACAAGTGGCGGATTGTCTAAAATACTGGCAAACCTTGAAATGTGCGGGTTCATCCGCTCCTATTACGCCTACGGCAAGATCAACAGGGACAAACTGTACCAACTCATCGACCCCTACAGCCTGTTCTATTTCAACTTCATAAAAAACAGACAAGCCACCGATGAAGATTACTGGACATTGTCGATAAACACGTCAGAGGTTGATTCCTGGTTCGGATATGCGTTTGAAATATTGTGCCTCAATCACATACAAAAGATAAAGAATGTTTTGGGGATATCGGGAATCAGGACCAGCGTCTACTCTTGGAACTACCAGCCCGATTCAGGAAACGGTGCGCAGATTGACCTGATTCTGGACCGTGCCGACGGTTTTATGAACATTTGCGAAATCAAGTTCAGCCGCGACAAGTATGTCATTACAAAGGCATACAATGAGAAAATGTCACAAAACATCAATGCGTTTATGGCTCAGACCAAAACATCAAAGGCACCAATATTCACTATGATAACTAGCAACGGCGTAAAGCAGAATGCCAACTACGACATTGTGCAAAAGGAAATATGCCTTGACGAAATCTTGTAACACAATGCTACGTACAACAAAAAAGGCAATCCGTATGGATTGCCTTTTTTGATTGTATGCTGACAAATTACAGCGAAATGGTATAAAGTGTGAATGAGTAAGGCTCAACCTTGACACTCATCTTGCTTGACATCTTCACATTTTCCTTCATTGGCACAATTGGCTGGACATCGAAATTGTTTTCGTCATCAGCCTTGCCTGAAATCGATGACTTTTCTGCATTCGGCTTCAAACTCTTAAATGCAGAAAGGTCGATATTTGCTTGTGCAGCGGCAGAACTTGCGTTGCATATCTTGATATACAATTTGTGGGACTTTGTGTCAAGAACGACTGACTGTCCAAGCAAATTGTCGTCAGCACGGTCAAATTTGACACAATTGCCGTAATAGTAGTCGCCACTTGAAAGTCCGAACATTTGCTGAACATAATAGCTGCAAGTCAGATAAGTTTTTTCGTTATCGAAATAGATAAGGTCTGGATTCCAGTTGGTTGCGCCCTTGCGAGCAAACAACGGTGCGTATGAAGTCATTG
>CALCFP010000043.1 GCA_937900725.1 uncultured Bacteroidota bacterium
CCGCAGATATTCTGGCGGCGTACAGGGCGGCGACGAGTTCGGCAAGAAGAAGAAACGCAAGCGCATTCAGAAAGACCGCGTCGATGTGGGAATGCCGATGGATAACGGCAAGCAAGGCGGAAAGAACTTCGACAAGCACTCGCCAAAAGGAAATCCGAAGGCATCTTCGAAATTCCTGAAAAAAGAAGTAAATGAGGAAGATGTACAGAAACAGATAAAAGATACATTGGCACGCTTGACAGCGCCAAAAGGAAAGAGTAAGACCAGCCAACACCGTCGCGAGAAACGCGAGGATGTCAGGATGAAGTCTGAGGAGGAAATGGAGCGTCAAGAGGCAGAAAAGATGGTTCTGAAGGTTACCGAATTCGTATCGGTAAACGAGTTGGCGACAATGATGAACGTATCGGTCACCGAGGTTATATCCACCTGTATGAACTTGGGCCTGTTTGTGTCAATCAACCAGCGTCTGGATGCTGAGACAATGGCGCTTGTTGCCGATGAGTTCGGCTACAAGATGCAGTTTGTAAGTGCCGATTTGCTCGATTCCATAACCGAGGAAGAAGACAAGGAGGAGGATATGACATCGCGTCCGCCGATTATTACCGTGATGGGACACGTTGACCACGGCAAGACATCGTTGCTCGACCATATCCGCAATGCAAACGTGATTGCAGGCGAGGCTGGCGGCATCACCCAGCACATTGGTGCCTACAGTGTAGTGCTCAAGAACGGAAAGACAATAACATTCCTAGATACGCCAGGTCACGAGGCGTTTACCGCAATGCGTGCCCGTGGTGCACAAATCACAGACATTGTTATCATTGTGATTGCCGCTGACGACAGCATAATGCCACAGACCATTGAGGCCATCAACCACGCACAAGCGGCAGGCGTTCCTATCATTTTCGCAATAAACAAGATAGACAAACCAGCCGCAAATCCGGAAAAAATTAAGGAGGCATTGGCAAATATGAACCTGCTTGTTGAAGAGTGGGGTGGCAAGTATCAGTCGCAAGACATATCGGCAAAGAAAGGCCTGAATGTCGACAAATTGCTTGACAAGGTGCTTCTTGAGGCAGAAATGCTCGATCTGAAGGCAAATCCAAACAAGGCTGCAACAGGAACGGTGATAGAGTCGTCGCTTGACAAGGGTAGGGGCTACGTAACAACGGTGCTCGTACAAAGCGGCACGCTCAAAGTTGGCGACATTGTCCTTGCAGGCAACTATACAGGCCACGTAAAGGCTATGTACAACGAGCGTAACGGCAAAATAGATGTTGCAGGTCCTTCAACGCCGGCAATGATATTGGGCTTGAACGGTGCTCCACAGGCAGGTGAGATAACCGCCGGCAGAGAAGCCGCAGGTGATATAGCTGCCGCTGTCGGCG
>CALCFP010000044.1 GCA_937900725.1 uncultured Bacteroidota bacterium
CGATTACACCGCTCTCGACAAAGTGAGCCTTCAGATTCCGCAAGGAATGGTGTTCGGCTTGCTGGGTCCTAACGGGGCAGGCAAGACCACACTTATACGAATCATCAATCAGATTACTCGGCCTGATAGCGGGCAAGTTCTGTTCAACAACCGCCCGATAATGCCCGACGATGTGTGTCAAATAGGCTATCTGCCTGAAGAACGAGGGCTTTACAAAAAGATGAAAGTTGGCGAACAGGCCATTTACCTGGCACGTCTGAAAGGCCTGTCGAAATCGGAAGCGACACGTAGGCTAAAACTGTGGTTCGAAAAATTCGAGATTGGCGAATGGTGGGACCGCAAGGTTGAAGAGTTGTCGAAGGGAATGCAACAAAAGGTACAGTTCATAACCACCGTACTGCACGAGCCGAAACTGCTGATTTTCGACGAACCGTTCAGCGGGTTTGACCCAATAAACGCCGATATGCTCAAAAAGGAGATTCTTGAACTGAAAGGCAAGGGCGCGACAATCATCTTCTCAACCCACAATATGAGTTCGGTTGAAGAGATTTGCGACAACATTGCCCTCATCAACAAATCACAAAAAATCCTCGACGGCGCAGTAACCGACATCCGTCAGCAGTTCAAACTCAACCGCTTTGAACTGAACTACACTGGCGACATTGAACGCGCATCGGCAATAGTCGAGCCTATGGTTGAAGTCAAGAGCCACAAGGCAGGCACTGTCTGCCAACTTAACGGCGAGATGAAGCCTGGCTACACCTACAACCAACTGCTTCAGGCCTTGCTGCCCGAAGTTCAGATTCTACAATTCAACGAGGTGATTCCTACTATGAACGACATATTCATCAAGGTTGTCAAACAATCATAAAAAAAACAAAATGAATAAAATAGCCACAATAATAGAGCGTGAATACACGACACGCGTCAAAAACAAGGCATTCATAATAATGAGCATACTTGGACCTATCATCCTGGTAGCCATTGCCGTATTGCCAACTATGTTCTCGCAAATGGGCGACACAGAGATAAAAACCATTCAGGTAGTCGACAGCACACACGTGTTTTACAACCAACTGGCTGAAACCGACTACATCAAATTTGAGTATATGCCCGATGCCAACATCGCCAAATACAAATCGGAATTCAGTCAATCGGGATACTATGCCATACTTTTCATAAGCCATACGGTTGTGAACTCCGACAATTCGGTCCTCCTTTACTCCGACAAATCACCAAGTCTCGACTTGAGAATGCACATATCCAACTGCATCGAGAAAAAACTCGAGACAGAAAAACTGAGAGCCTGCGGCGTCGACCCTTCAATACTGTCGGCCGTAAAGACAAACATCAACATCAGCACAGTTAAGATTGCCGACGACGGGCACGAAGAGATGAACAACCTTACGCTGAAGATGATTCTTGGCGCCTTGATGGGCGTAATAATATTTATGGCTATCTTCCTTTCAGGCAACAGCGTGATGCGCGGCGTGATTGAAGAAAAAAGCAATCGCATAGTGGAAGTGATGGTATCATCGGTAAAACCGATGCAACTTATGATGGGCAAGATAATAGGCGTGGCCCTGGTGGCGCTCACCCAGTTCACCATCTGGATAGTGCTGCTGGCCGGTATCGGAGCAGGAGTGACATCTATTGTTGGTGCAAAGGCCGGCGGAATGATTTCACAGGTTGCCCTCAGTATGACCTACTCTCCTGTTCATACCGTTGAGTATTATATGGGTGTTGTTGACCACGTTGTAGAATATGGTTGCGACGAAATCTGTCTTAAGGATATGGCTGCTCTTCTCACACCATACAGAACAGAAGAGCTTATCAAGGCTATCAAGGGTGCTGTAAGCATTCCTGTACAGCTCCATACTCAC
>CALCFP010000045.1 GCA_937900725.1 uncultured Bacteroidota bacterium
ATTATCAACAATCTTATCAACGCGTGTTGATATTATTGTTAATATGTTGATATCTATGTTTATAATGTTTATAAATCAGTATTAGAAAAGTAACCTCATAAAAATTGGAACTATGAAGCATTTATGTCTTTATTTTCAGGTTCATCAACCATTCCGTTTCCGTAAGTATTCATTTTTCGACATTGGCAGTGATCATTATTACTACGATGACTATCTAAATGAATCCATTTTGCAAAAAGTGGCTCAAAACTGCTATTTGCCTACTAATGAGTTGCTGCTCAGGTTGATTGAAAAACACGGACGTAACTTTAAGGTTACATTCTCAATCACAGGCATCGCTCTTGACCAGTTCGAACTATACGCTCCAGAGGTTATCGAAAGTTTTCAACGTTTGGCAAAGACTGGACAAGTTGAGTTTCTTGCAGAAACTTATTCACATTCTTTGGCTTCTCAAGCCGACCTAGATGTGATGAAGAAACAGGTGAAAGAACATTCCGCCAAAATTGAAAAACTTTTCGGACAAAAGCCTAAAGTGTTCCGTAATACAGAATTGATATATTCCGATGAGGTCGGTGCAGCCGTTTATAATATGGGATTCAAGGGCATGCTTACAGAAGGCGCCAAGCATATTTTGGGTTGGAAATCACCTAATTTCTTGTACTATAATGCCAAGGAACCACAATTAAAACTATTGTTGCGCAACTATATGCTCAGCGATGATATTTCATTCCGTTTTTGTGCTAAAAATTGGACGGCAGAGTCTTATGCGGCTAAATTAAACGAGGTGTCTGATAAGGAGGAAGTGGTCAACTTATTTATGGATTATGAGACATTTGGCGAGCACCAAGAAGCGGAAACCGGCATATTCCAGTTTTTGGAACATTTGCCAAGTGCAGTGCTGAATCAGACTGATTTCCGTTTCGCAACACCATCTTCCATTATCAAGAATGTGCAGCCAGTTGCAGCAGTCAACGTGCCTTACCCAATATCATGGGCTGATGAAGAACGCGATATTACTGCATGGCTTGGCAACAACATGCAAAATGAGGCTTTCAGCAAATTGTATGCGTTGACAGATAAAATCACTCAAATAAAGGACCCTCAGATACTTCAAGATTGGGAATATCTGCAAACCAGTGATCATTTCTACTATATGTCAACAAAGTGGTTCAGCGATGGTGAAGTTCATGCATATTTCAACCCTTACAAAACTCCTTATGACGCGTTTATCAACTATATGAATGTGTTGACTGACTTTACATTGCGAGTTAACAAGGCACTTCCAAATTCTGAAGTGAGGACCTGTCGTGATGTTGAAAAACTGCAAGATATGGTCATTGCGCAACAGGCGGAGATTAAGAAACTGAAATCGAAACCTAAAAAGTCTAAAACTGAACAGAAATAAAAATTTAAATCATTTTGGTTTGATGAGTAATTCAATTAAACCCGGATTCCTGTTCGAGACAAGTTGGGAAGTTTGTAATAAGGTGGGCGGCATCCACACTGTCATAACTTCCAAAATGCCTAACGAATATGCTGAATATGGTGATAACATTATTTTCATTGGCCCCGATTTGGTGAAGGAGGGCAATAACCCTGAATTCATCGAGGACAAGAATTTATATGTTGACTGGAAGAAGGTGGCGGAAGACGAAGGCCTGCGTTTAAAAATAGGTCGATGGAATGTGGCACATAAGCCTATTGCCATATTGATTGACTATACCGTATTTGTTGGCATTAAAGATAGATTGTTGGCTTCGTGGTGGGAAACATACAAACTCGATTCCATTACAGGAGAATGGGAATACATTGAGTCTGTATTGTTTGGCTATGCTGCTGGAAAGGCAATTGAAAGTTACAGGAATTATTATCTGGATAATGTTCCCATCGTCGCCCAATTCCATGAGTGGCAGACAGGTTCGGGCATCCTGTATCTTGACCGTGCTTGTCCTCAAATTGCTACTGTTTTTACTACTCATGCAACTGTTCTTGGCCGTTCTGTAGCAGGAAACGGATTCCCTTTATATAAAAGTTTGGGAACATTTGAGCCAGACCTTCGTGCTCGTGAATTAGGTGTTATGGCCAAACATTCTTTAGAGAAGACTGCTGCACAAGTCGCATCTGTGTATACTACTGTTAGCAAGGTCACAGCAAACGAATGTAAGATTTTATTAAACAACGAGCCGGATGCTGTTACACCTAATGGCTTTGCATTGAACCATTTGCCACCTTTCAGCGCATCAGCGGCAAAGAATGCCCGTAAAAAACTTGCAGAAGTCGCAGAGGCTCTTACTGGCAACATATGCGATGACGAAACGTTGTTCGTGGCAATATCAGGCAGATACGAATTTAAGAACAAAGGCATCGACATATTTATTGACGCTCTTGGAAAACTTAACGAACGTAGTGGATATAAACATAATATTGTCGGTTTCATTTTGGTTCCAAACAATAATTACG
>CALCFP010000046.1 GCA_937900725.1 uncultured Bacteroidota bacterium
AGAATTTGTTGAAAGAACTACATACATAGCTCTCCGCAACTCAGTTCAAGGGAACCAGACTATGGGTTCAACAAACTCAATGTCGACTCGAATATTTAGGGAAGGCGCTGAAGATAAGGCGAAAAGAAGGATTAATGTATGGTCACATAGAAAAGATTACGTTAACTATAACATTATTAGAGCATACTTTAAGGCTAGTGATATAAATGGTACTCGCATAGCGAGTAGGGAACAAATGAAGCAAATATTCTCTCAATGCAGTTTCTTTTTCTCCCTGAATTTTAAGAGCATTAATTTCGGTAAGTTTTGCATCTTCATTATTTCTTTTAAGCGTTGCGTCATACATTCTGATAAAATGTGACTTTTCAACTTCTTCATTGAAATCTTCAAATACTGAATATTCAGGAATGTTCTTAATAACAACCTCGTCATCTGTAAGCAAGGTTGCGCAAATTACCTGTAAAGCCTCGTTTTTTGCACCTTGCGGAGTTATGGTGCCGTGAAGCGGATTGCCACCGTTTATCTGAAATTTGTTGATGCTCATTTTGATAGCCGTTTCTATTAAAACGTAGCAAATTATGCAAAAAGCCTACATCAAATTTGTTGTCAATGGCATTTTATGAAAAAGTTATAAACGGTTATTCTGTGGCGGTTAATCAATAATTCAATGACGCATTCCCATTTGCATGGCAATGCGCCAGGTTGTGTTTGTTTTTTTTGCGGTAATGCCCAGCAGTAGTCAGAGTATAAATACGAAACGGGCTCCATTGGTATAGGTGGTGTCAAGCAGCACTTCGCCGTTGAGTTTTTCGGCAATGACGCTGCATATGTTCAGTCCTATGCCGGAACCTTCGACATTCATATTGTGTTTTTTGAAGCGCTTGAATATTTCCTTTGCCATTTTTGGAGGCACGCCTTCTCCTGTGTCTGCAACAGAGAATGTCAGGTGGTTGGGATTCTCGGTTGTAGAACAATGCAGATGTATCTCGCCTATGGATGTGTGCTTGCAGGCATTTGTGATAAAATTGGACAAGACTTGTGTTATGCGTCTCTCGTCCGATTCTATGGTGTAGTTGTCGTCTGTATCAGATGTGAAAAGCATTTTTACATCTTTTGGCCTTTTAAACTCCATGGCCTGAATCAGGTTGCGGCACATGTCATTGACCTTGAATTCCGTTTTGTTCACTATGTAGTTGCCATGCTCTGAATCGGCCACATCAATGACATCGTCAATAAGCATGCTCAGCATTTTGTAAGCATTGTTTATTTGGTGCAGATGGTCTTTTTTTTCGCTTTCGCTCCATGCACCGTCGGGCATTGCCAGCAGTTGCGTGAATCCCATTATTGAATTGAGCGGATTGCGTATGTCATGAATCATATTGTGCAGGAAGACAGTCTTTGCTTTGTTTGCAGCCAATGCGTCTTCGGTTATCTTTTTCTGACGCATGTCGGCCACCACATGAGTCGTGACATCGTAGTGGTAGCCGCTAAGCAGGTGTCCGCCCAAAATCGGGACTGCCGTGCCGCCGCAACGTACATATCGCTTGCCTTTGGTCGGGTGTATCCATACATAAGTGTTTTCGTCTCTCACACCGCCAGTTATCATTTTCATGACGGATGTGTTCACAGATTCAAGTGCTTCCGGGCTTATTCTGCTGTGCCATGCTTCGTATATCTCTTCTTCAGTCAGATTCGCTTTGACATCAAGGCCCAACAGCTCACGCATCTTTTCGTCTGCTTCCATTTTTGGCTTTTGTCCTTGTACGAGCGTAATATGCCATATTCCCATTTCTGAGGCTCTTATGATGCTCTTTATGTCTTCCAGAATAGCCTGCTGCGATCTTCTTTCGCGTTCGTCGGCATCTACGTCAGTAAGTGTCATCGCGACAAGTTCAGGTTCCTTGTCGATATCCGCAAACTTTATGAACGACACTTCGGTCCATTTGTATTCACCTTTTGGGTTACATATCAGGAATCGTCTTGAATGATGTTTGCAGTTCTTCAGAATCTGCTTTATGTATGCCATGTCAGTGTAGCACATGAGCATGTCCTGATGGTCGGGATGGCTGAACGATTGTATCGAAGTGGTCAGCATGGAGCTGAATGGTTCGCTTGTGTCTGCCGTTATGGCTATGTATTCAGGGTTTGTGTTTGTGTAGGATGTGTAGGTGCAGGTGTTTTCGTTGACATTTAGTATAAGAAGCATGTCATATCCGGTTATGAGACCTCTTATGTAGCTAAGTTGAAGGTTTAGCCGTTCATCTTTGACTTTGTCGTCTTCAATGTCTTCAAAAGATACAATTGCCGATGTCCCGTTCTCTGGGTCAAGTGCCATGCAGTGCGCCTTGCATCGGTTGTGTCCGGCAATGACGCTGCGGAATTCCAATGATATGTGTGGCGTTTTTTTCAGCCGGGCAGGCAGTGTCTTGAAATCGCAGAATTTACGCATGGCATCGCGTGACTCTGCATCTACAATCTTGACGAAATAGGTATTCAGTAGGTCTTGAGCGTTGTTGCAGTCGCTGATATGTTCCCAAACTGATTTGCTTACTTTTACGGCTTCAAAATCTGAAGTCTTGAGGTTGATCCAATATACGGAATTTAAATGCTCTGACATGGCACTTATGATGCGCCTGTTGTCTTCTGTCAGTATGTATTGGTTTGTCATGGGTTAGTATTTATTCAGTATGCTATTTTAGCTTTTTTTTCTGAATAATCTCCCCGAAATAATGCAGTAAGGTGCTGTATGTGAAGTGTTTTTTTGTTGATTGCTGTCACTTTTTTTTTAGCCGTAGGCATGTCTTGGCATATAAAGCGGTGTTCCGCTGTATGGTATAAGGTGATTGTCGTTGTCGGCAATGTGGATTTTATTGCGCGATTGAAAAAACGGCAATTGTGTTGTTTTTTAGAAGTTCTAAATATGGTATTGTGGAGTGAATTGTGCAATGTTATTCTTGGATGAGCCGCGAGTCTGGCACATTGCAATTCGTCTAAATTGTTTCTTTTGGCACGTGGCCAAAAGAAACAAATCGCTTTTATTTTAGTGTGGTGAATTTTAAATCAACTGCATGTGCTCAATGTCGGTGCATTTCTCGCAGTAGTGGCATTTCAGCGTTATCTTTTCGCCATTTATGACATTGAATCTTGTAGGTATCGCCTCGTGGTTTGTGATGCATTTCGGATTCATGCATTTTACTATTCCGTTGATGCTTTCTGGCACGTTCACCTGCCGTTTCTCGACAACCTCGTAGTTCTTTATGATGTTGAGGTTGGCGTTGGGCGCAAACAGCGCTATCTTGTTTACCTCGCTGTCGGCGAAGAACTTGTCGGCCACCTTGATGATGGCCTTGGTGCCCATGCTCCTGGAGTTGAGGTTGGTGCCGAATGTCATCTGGTTCTGCATCTTCTCGAATCCTATTATCTTTATCACCTTGAATAGGTCCTTGGCCGGTATATGGTCGATAACAGTGCCGTCCTTTATGGCGCTCACTATAAGCTCCTTCTTGTCGTTCATGATGGTGTGCGAAAAATAAAATGTAAAAAAAACTTAAATTATCATGCCGCTGACTATTCCTTCAGCCCCAGCACGTAGGATATGACGGCCTGGCGCGCGTACACTCCGTTGAGGGCCTGCTCGAAATAGTAGGCGTGCGGGTTGGAGTCCACATCCTGGCTTATCTCGTTGATCCTGGGCAGCGGGCGCAGGATTTTCATCGTAGGCTTGGCGTTGCGCAGCATCGAGTCCTTCAGCACGTAGAAATCCTTGGTTTTCTCGTACTCCACCTGGTCGGTGAATCTCTCCTTCTGCACCCTTGTCAT
>CALCFP010000047.1 GCA_937900725.1 uncultured Bacteroidota bacterium
ATGTCAAGGGAGATAGCCTTGAGGATATCGTCGCAGCTCTTTTTGACAAATTTGTTGAGCCTTACGTATTTGAGGACCCCGACAAGCCGGGCGAGTTCCGTGTCTATGTGTACGGTTCGCACGATATGCTTGTCGACAAGTATTGCGGTCTTGACCAGGTTGTATGGTCGGCATCGGTCAACGACCTGAAGAATTGGCGTCTCGATGGTGTCATCTTCGAATCGAAGAAAGACGCCAATGGCAAGCAGTTGAATCCAGACGGCGAGGGCGACGTGCTTTATGCTCCCGACGTTGTAGAGACCAAAGACGCCAACGGCAAAAAGACATATTACCTATATCCAAACGTGCAGAACGGCGGAAGAAACAACCTTGTGGCAAAGTCTGACCGTCCCGACGGCCCTTTTGAGGTTTGCAATTGGGACCCTGCTAATCCGCGTGCCACTGTAGGTCCGTTTGGCTTTGACCCCGCCTGCCTTGTCGACGACGATGGACGCGTTTACGGCTATTGGGGATTTCAGC
Organism: uncultured Bacteroidota bacterium; assembly: GCA_937900725.1. Taxonomy (GTDB): domain Bacteria; phylum Bacteroidota; class Bacteroidia; order Bacteroidales; family SZUA-534; genus RUG13583. The sequence continues at coordinate 520 of CALCFP010000047.1, forward strand.
AGTCGTTTGGCGCCGAACTCGACCCAACAACTATGGCTACCGTTAAGCCCGGCACCGAAATAGTGAAGGACATGATTCCCAACTATCATCAGGACAAGACATTCCGCTTCTTCGAGGCATCATCTATCCGCAAGATAAAGGACAAATATGTATTCATCTACAGCCGTTGGACCAATCCCGATGAGGAGGGTTTGCCAGAGAACAACTACACACTGGCATACTGCTACAGCAACAATCCGCTCGGTCCGTGGACCTTTGGCGGAACCATTATCGACGGCCGTGCCATTGAGCGCAATGCCGACGGCAAGAACGTAAGCACAGCCGTGCCAGGCGGTAACACTCACGGCAGTATCTGCGAGATAAACGGCAAGTGGTGGGTGTTCTATCACCGTCAGGCCGGAACGTCGGAATATTCGCGTCAGGCGATGGTGGCACCAATCGATGTTGAGGTGATGGAGGGCGAGAGCGGTTACGTCCGCATCAGCAAGGCCGAATTCAACAGCGAGGGATTCATGACCGAAGGCCTTGACCCGTTTACACGCTATTCGGCCGGCATAGCGTGCTACTTCACCGGTCCTAAGCCGGCTTATCAGGAATATCCTAAAGTGGTATATCCGGGCTCGCATCCGCAGATAATCCGCGGTCAGCAGAATCCAAAACTCGACCCTTACGACCTTTCAATCAACCGTTGCCCGATGGTAAATAACACAAGCGGTTCGGCAGTTGGCTACAAGTATTTCAATTTCAGCAAGACATACGGAAAATCAGGCGTGAAACTGTTGCTCAATTATGTTCCAGAAGGTGTTGCAGGTCAAATGGACATCTATCTCGACCGTCCAACTGAAGCCGAAGGTGGCGTCAAGGTTGGCTCATTCGACATTCCAGCCACCAGCAGCGACAAGGACCTATTGGCAACCATACCTGTCGAGAACCTGAAGTACTACAACGGCAAGCACGCACTGTTCTTCGTGTTCACATCTGAGACACAAGGCAAGTCAATGTGCTCGCTTGTCGATTTCTGCTTCGAGTAGGCATAAAGTGATAATGCAAAAGGCACCGTTACACAAAGTTGTAACGGTGCCTTTTGTGCTTAATATGTAAGAAAAAACAGTGAATCTCTAAAGAGCCAATGTTTTTCCGTAGTAGAAATCAAGAATCTTGACGCGGAAAATGTATTCATACTTTGCCTGGATGAATGTTGACTGAGCCTGTGCCAGACGGTTCTTGCTCTCGTTGTACTCGTATGGAGTGACTATGCCGAGATTGAACTTCTCCTGCACATATCGGAACGATTCGTTTGCGCTGTTGACCGATTTCTCGCTCGACTCGTAACTTTTCATTGCGGCCACGGCGTTCACGTAAACCTGCTGAATCTCTTTCAGTAGCGAGTTTTTTGCCTGCTGAAGTTCCATTTGCGAGTTCTGGTAGTTCAGTTTGCTGTTTTTCACGTTTGTCCGTGACGACATTCCGTTGAAGATGGGAATGCTAAGCGACAAGCCTATGCTCTTGCTGCCGTGCACTTCGAGCTGGTCGCTAAATGACGGATTGGGCATGTTCGACATTTTGTAGTAGCTGTTGTTATAGCCCGCACTTGCGCTCAGCGACGGATATTGCTGGGCCTTGGCAATGGCAACCTGACGGTCGGCGCTCTCTACGGCAAGCTCGCGGCTCCTGATTTCGGGACGCTGCTCAATGGCCTTTTGGTAAACAGTGTCAACTGACAGCAGGCCTGCAGTCATTTTCGACATGTCGATGTCGGGTTCGGCCACGTCGAAATCATCGGCAATAGGCAGTTCCAGCAGTTGCTGAAGAGTGATTTTCGATATCCAAAGCGAGTTTTCGCGGTTTATCACGTTGAG
>CALCFP010000048.1 GCA_937900725.1 uncultured Bacteroidota bacterium
ATGGATGTTACCATTCCCGGAAAGTCGCTCTGACAACTCAGGTTTGTCAACTTGAGAAACGCCTCCCCGAACCGGATTCACGAAAGTGATATAGTCCAACTCCGCCATCTCTTTTCGATTGTCGACAGGGATGGTGATGGTACTCCCCGGACGAGTGCGTGCCGACACATTCATTGAGAGATTATTCATGTTTCCTGAGACACTGCCCTCTACCGACGCAAACAGTCGACCATAAAAATTATTGCCCGAAGAGGATTTGTCGATTAATGCCAGATTGCGCGTTCTGAGCCGGACATCCATCTGCAAATTATTGAAATCTGACAAATCCACCACACCGTTGACAACGGCAGTATTGTTATACTCGTCATGGATGTTGAAATCTTTCAATCGAAGATCATTGTGAACCAGGTACAAACTGTCGGAAAAATGATAGGCGACCCCGGTGGGGATAACCTTGAGATGCCCTTGGCGCAACATTCCTCGGCCATCAATCTGCAACGAATCAAACGGACCGGACAAAGCGAAATGGCCCGACAAATCGCCTCCAACCTCGTTGGCGAAGGACGAGACAAAGGGAGTCAACACATCCAATGCCAGCGAATCAAGGTCCACTTCGGCATGAATTTCCGCCTTGTCGCCAGCCATATCGACATAGCCTTGGGCTTTCAACGGTGCGATTGAAGAAGAATTACGGAACCGATGATTGTCGAGCGAGATATTGAGACGTTTCTGCTCGTTGTTGAGAGTTGTGACCATTGAGATACGATCCAAGAAATAGCCATTCAACGAACAATCTTCGAATTCCATATTGGAGGACAGGGCGACATTGTCATCAATAAACAAAGCATTGACCTCCCCGCTCGCCTTACTTTCCAGATGAATGTCACCACCTAAAAAAATATCTGCGAGACGACCCACTTGGAAATCATTCATTTGCAATGTAATCTTGTCATCGGCATGATTAAAAATTGCTGCCGACAAATCTACTTGCTGATTACCCGATGAGGCGCTAAACTGTTCCACCCGTAAATGTTCGGGACCAATCTCAATAGGTGTAGGGCAATGGAGATTCCAGGTATTGCCTTGAAGAACCAGATTGGACTGATGCAAACGTATCAAACCGACAGAATCATAATCGACGAGTTCCATCAATAAATGACCCGACGTTTCCAAATCGGCAGGTTCATTGTTCCAATGCAACCCGCAAAGAATTTTGTCGGGATTAGAATGTACATCCACACGGAACTGGTCAAAACTGACCGATTCGCCCGCTGACAAAGTGGCCGATTCCAATTGCAACAAATAGCCGCTATCGGAAATATGTCCATCAAGCCCCATATCATGCAATGTCACAGGACCATAAGCAATCGAATCTGCCGTCAACAACATCTTAAGGCCTTGACTATAATTATAGTTGGCATTCCAATGTGTCCCATGGGCAATGTGCAATTCTGGCAACAATTGATTCAATAGCTGACGACGATCAATCCATTGCAAATCGACATCAATACTATTATCTTTCAAAGGACTAAAGTCTGCCACAGAGTCGTGTCCATATCCCTTGACCAATGTGGGCGGCAGATATTGTCCACAAAGATAGCGAGCCAAAAGAGGCAGTTCCTGGTAGGAGAAATAACCCTTCACATTGAGTTTTGCCAAATCGCTATTGAGCGAAATGGTTTTATAATTCTCCATTGAGTGGACATTGACATTGACATTGGTGAGCTGAAGGCTTTTCTCATCGCACTGATACTGAAGATCAGAAACCGACAAACTGCCATTGAGACTCTCCAAATCACTATACTGAACATGTCCGCGAAGGTGCATCTTAAGCGATACAGGCTGCTCTCCCTCCAAAAGATGCAACTGGGTCAGATTGAACTGGTCAACATTCATATCCACGTCGCACAACATTGTATCGCCTGCCGAGAACAAGACATCGCCATTCCCCTGGAGTTGAAGCAGGCTATCCTGCACCTCCAACTGGGCAGTCAGACGATTGTCGGTATAATGGGCAGAGAGATGGGCGTCTTCAATAGATATACCTTTCACGTAGGTGTCGGTAAGGCAGCCCACAACATCTGCCTTCAGATGCTGCATGTCGCGTCCCGAAGCATCAGCCTCCAAATGGAAGGCGCTACGCGTTACCCAACCGTTTTTCCACACAGGCTCGAGTTGGAATCTGCGAGAAGAGACTTGCGCCTTCATGGAATAATTACTCTGATCTTCTAAAAAATTCACTTGCGCATTTAGCGCCTAATTGCCCAAAGCCGTCTCCATATC
>CALCFP010000049.1 GCA_937900725.1 uncultured Bacteroidota bacterium
GCAAGAAGAGCACGAAACTGTCGTTGAAATCGCGCAACACTTGCTTGGTCTTTGGCATCATGGCCGTTTGGATTCGTTTGGCGTAGCGTATGCTGCCGTACAGCTCGCTTTGCTTCGATTCCAGTTCTTCCTTTTGGACGATGGCCAGGTTCCTTTGTTTTTCAGCTTCGGCCTTTTGCTGTTCTATTTTGCTTTCGTACAGGTTTAGTTGGGTAATGTCCGTGTCAACGGCTATAATCAGTTTCACCTCGTCGTTTTCCTGAATGGGGGTAAGAGTAGTCTGCACCCATTTGGTGTTGCTTGTCGGAGTAGTTATTTCCGATTCGTAGGATATCACTTCCTTTTCGCGAATGCAGGTTGTCAACACGTGTTTCAGGTTCTTGTTGGCGCAGATGTCGATGATGTTGACAGGTTCCGATGCCTTATAGTTCTCGAGTTCTATGTTGTAGGCCTTGCCGAATGCGTCATTGAACCAGTCCAATTCGCCCTTCGGGTTGAATATTGCTATGGTGTTGTTCGAAAGGTTTGTCACTTGCGAAATCTTGCTCAAGTCTTCGTTCTTTATTTGCAGGAGTTCCTTTTGTGCGCGCAGTTCCTCGCGTTGAGCCTGAAGCGCGTCTTTTTGCTGAATCAGTTCCTCGCGTTGTGAACTCAACTCTTCTTTTTGCTGGTTTATCAATTGGGTCCTTTTGCTGATGGCCTTGTCCATGTTTTGGCTCAATTCATAGTATTCAGCCCTTGAGGTGATGAATTTGTGTCCGAATTTAAAGAACGACAATGCCGACAACGTCAGTAAGGCTATCTTCACATAGTGTTCGTTTGTATAGACTAGCATGCCGTATTCTTTGTTTATCAGTATCTTGTAGATGAGTGTCACAAGTATGGTCCCCGATACCGCAAAATTCAGTCTGTAGTGAATTGATTTCTTGTCGCAGGTGGTTACGGCGCAGTAGACAAAGTAGACTACAACCATGGCCGTATAGATGGTTTGAAGGATCATCCTGAACTGTGAGTTGAGGCTCATGAATGAGATAGCCGTTATTGCCAGGCCCGATATTATTGCTATGGACGAAATGCTTGCCTTCCTTTTTATTTCCTTAGGCGGCATGCAGGCCTTAATGTAGTATGCAAAGGCTGTAAGCGTCAGCGGAATGAGTAGTGCGCCTATCTTGACGTTGCCATTTGGCGAATTCGGGACAATAAGTTTGTAAATTGTCAGGTCGTACCATAGCAACAGTGCAAAGATGCTTGTCATCAGCAGCATGCTGCTTATGTACAGTTTGTCTTTTTCCGATATGTACAGCATCAGCAACATGAGTATGGTCAGTATGGCTATGGCATACACTAGGCCGTTCATCGCCTGTCTTGTCTTTCCATCGCCAAAGTACTGTTTGCCTGGTGTCAATATGATTGGAACCGTTGCTACATTGTCTTGAGCCGATATTTTGATGCAGAATGTCACCGTTTGCGAAGCACCAATGGTGGCTACGAAATTATAGTCCTTCGACTCGTCCATGCGTTGTCTGAACGGATATTTCAATCCTGTGTTGTAGAACGATGAGTCATGCGACGAGAAAAACACAATCTCGTCAATCATCGGGTTTCGAAGAGTTAGAAATGAACTATGGCTTCTCTTTGACGAATTGGTCACTTTGAATAGCAGCCAAATGTCGTTTTTGGTGGTCCCTAGTGTGACAATGCTCTTTGGCAGTTGGGTGTAGTTTTTGAAGAAACCGTCCGATGTGGCTTTTTCAAAAGTCAGTTCGCCACTATGGTCTTCGTAGTAGAACAGGTTTTCGTCGAGTGTGAAATGGTCGTTGTAGTTTGCCTCTGTGATGGTTATGTTTGCGTGGCATACGTTGGCAATAAACGACAATAGGGCTATTATTGGAAGTTTCTTCATCTTTTTCAAAAAATATCTGTTAAAGATAGCAATTTGTACTGATTGAAATTGTGATATTCGTCTTATTCTGATATGCTTTTGAACTTGTTTGTTCCTTTATCCAGGAAATCCACAAATTCATTGACGTCAAGGTTGTATCCCATTGGTTCGGTAAGCAGGTTGCCATCGGGGTCGAGAAGGCAGTAATAGGGTTGGGCGTTTATCTTGAACTTGCTTATCTGCAAGTCGGCGTTCTTCTTGCCGATGCTCTTCTTCACTTTCCCGTCGTATTCCGATGTTGTCCATTCCGATTCGGGCAATGATGTCTTGTCGTCCACATAGAGGGCCACATTTACAAAATCGTTTTTCAGTCGTTCAAGCACTTCGCTTTCCGACCATACGCGGGCTTCCATTTCGCGGCAGTTGACGCATCCGTGCCCTGTAAAGTCCACAAATAGCGGCTTGCCTTGTGCTTTTGCACATTCAAGTGCCTGCTCGTAGTCAAAGTAGCCTTGCAGGCCGTGCGGAAGGTGCAGCATGTCGCCGTATTTTGGCGTGCCGCAAAGTGCCACGCTGGCTGTTGCTGGCTGTTGCGCCGTTTTTTGTGCCGATAGGTCGAAGTCGATGGTTGTCTGTGGTGGCAGGTAGCCTGAAAGTGCCTTTAGCGGCGCGCCCCACATTCCTGGAATCATGTATGCGACGAACGAAAATGTTGCAATGCCTAGCATTAGCCGTGCCACCCCGATAGGTTTTTTCTCGTCGCCCTTGATGTGCAGCCTGCCAATCAGATATAGCCCGAGTAGTGAAAAGACGGTTATCCAGATGGCTAGATACACTTCGCGGTCCAGTATGCCCCAATGGTATGTCTGGTCGGCCACGCTTAGGAATTTCAGGCCAAGCGCAATCTCTATGAATCCAAGAGTGATTTTTACCGAGTTGAGCCAACTGCCCGATTTTGGCAGTTTTTTCAGCCAATTAGGGAAGAATGCCAGCAATGTGAACGGCAGGGCAAATGCTGTTGAGAATGCCAGCATTGTTATTATTGGTTCCCAAATGTCGCCTTGGGTCGATTTCACGATTATTGTCCCAACAATTGGCCCTGTGCACGAGAACGATACCAGCACTAACGTGAGCGCCATGAATAGGCACCCAAGCAAGCCTCCTTTGTCGGCTTTTGAATCGGCCTTGTTTATTATCGAACTTGGCAAGACTATTTCAAATGCGCCTAAAAACGATATTGCAAATGTCCAACATCTCAGCCGTCCGAATCACCTGCGGGTTGATCAGTCCGGTGATCAGCACGGCATTGTCCTTCACAAAGGCCAGCACATCGCTCATCAGGTCGGACCCGCAGCCGGAGGCCACCGGGTTGTCCAGCCGGTCCTCCCCCACCAGGCACTCCGCTCCGAGGATTTCCATCACATCACGTACAGTCATTCTTCTTTCCCCCACTTGATTGTCATTTGCTTTCTGTGTTACCATGGCTCCGATCATCCGATACGGAGGGGATATCTTTGCGTTATCATATCGACACCATCCCGGTTTGGGACGCGATGAAGCTGGAAGGCGAATGCCTTTTCTGCGCCCTTGAACGCCGCACCGAGCTCGGCGAGGCGGAGCGTTATCTTGGCGCGTCTGTCATGGAGCCGGATACGCGGATTCTGGTCAACGACAAGGGCTTCTGCACCCGTCACCACGCGATGCTCTTTTCCATGAGCAACCGTCTCGGCCACGCGCTGATGCTGGAGTCGCATACTGCCGAGACCATTTCTCGGCTGAAAAAGCCGTTGGCCTCGCTGCGTTCCGCTGCCGCCTCT
>CALCFP010000050.1 GCA_937900725.1 uncultured Bacteroidota bacterium
TGATTGAGCAGTCGGTGGCTGAACGACTGGTTTCCGATGTGCCTCTCGGCGCTTTCCTGAGTGGCGGAATCGATTCGTCGGTGATAGTTGCCGAGGCATCAAAACATATCGGCAATCTCAACACATTCTCAATAGGTTATGCTGATGAGCCATTCTTTGATGAGACACGTTATGCACAATTGGTCGCCGACAAATTCCATACCAATCATCACGTTTTTAAACTGACTAACAGTGATTTGTATGAGAGTCTGGCCTCGGTGCTCGACTACATAGACGAACCATTTGCCGATTCTTCGGCCATAGCCGTCAACATATTGAGCCAGCGTACACGCCAGCACGTCACGGTGGCATTGTCGGGCGACGGCGCCGATGAGGTTTTTGGCGGCTACAACAAGCATCTGGCTCATCTGCGTGCGTTGCAAGGCGGTCTGGGCGTGTCAATGCTGAAAATGGCGCATCCGCTTGTAAAAATGTTCCCGCAGTCGCGCAATTCCAAATTCGGCAACCGAATGCGGCAACTCAACCGTTTCGCCAAGGGGCTGAAGTTGAGCGAGCACGACCGATACTTGGCTTGGGCCTCGCTTATGGATGAAGATGATGCTTGCCTGCTGCTCAACCATAAAGTGCTTTTGCAAGATTTGAATAAGCGCAAACTCGACATTGTCAATTGTATTCGCGACGACAAGCAAATCGGCGACATACTCTATGCTGATATGCAGTTGGTGTTAGTTGGCGATATGCTTTTCAAGGTCGATATGATGAGTATGGCGCAAAGTCTCGAGGTCCGCAGCCCGTTCCTCGACCATAGGCTCGTCAATTTTGCATTCTCGCTGCCAAGCGACTATCTGGTAAAAGGCAATATGCGAAAGATGATTCTGCAGGACGCCTATCGCCAGATTTTGCCTTACGAATTGTACAAACGGCCCAAGCACGGCTTTGAAGTGCCGTTGCTCAATTGGTTCCGTGGCGAACTGAAAACCGCAATTGAAACAGATTACCTTAACGAGGAATTTATCCGCGAACAAGGCATTTTCAACCCAGAAATCGTGAAATCGATGATTACGCAACTGCAGTCGAACAGCCCAGGCGATGTTCAGGCTCACATTTGGGCGCTTATCGTTTTCCAACATTGGTGGAAGAAATATATGCTTTAGTCCACGCCATACCTATAGCCGTAAAATAAACCGTTACTTAGGTAGCAGACAGGTGGTTTTTTAGCAAATTGCAAGGCGTTTTTGTTTTGAAAAATGAAGGCTTATGCCACGTGTGCTGAGAATAATAAACAGGTTTAATTTGGGCGGCCCTACATATAATGCGGCATATTTAACACGTTATATGCCAAGTGATTATGAAACACTTTTGGTGGGCGGCGTCAAAGAGGACGACGAGGAAAGTTCAGAGTATATTGTCCGTAATTTGGGAATAGATCCGATAGTGATTCCCGAGATGCGTCGGCAACTCAATGCGCAAAACGATTTGGCCGCATATCGGAAAATATCGCAACTGATTCGCGATTTTAAGCCCGACATTGTCCATACACACGCATCAAAGGCGGGAACGGTAGGGCGTCTGGCCGCAATCAGAAACAAAGTCCCCGTTATAGTCCATACTTTTCACGGGCACGTTTTCCACTCGTATTTCAACAGCAAACAGACAAAAATATTTTTGAGCATAGAACGAGGTTTGGCGGAACGCACATCTAAAATCATCGCAATCAGCCAAAAGCAGAAAGAGGAACTGTGCGATACATTCAGAATTGCACCCGAAGAAAAATTCAGAATAATACCTCTTGGCTTTGACTTGCAGCGTTTTACGGAAAATAAGCCCGACCGTCGGATTGCGTTCAGGAAAAAATATAATCTTGACGATGATGAGATTGCTGTCGGCATTGTCGGCAGACTCGCTCCAGTCAAGAATCATAAGTTGTTCATTGACGCTATTTCTGAGGTCAAGAAGCAGACCGACAAGAAGATACGGGCGTTTGTCATAGGCGACGGAGAGTTGAAGGCCGATTTGGTGTCACAGTGCCGCGATTTGGGACTGTCTTTCGCAATGGCCGATGGCGGCGCAAATCTTCCGAAAGCCGATGTCACATTCGCGTCGTGGATCAGGAACGTCGAAACGGCATATCCAGGTTTGGACATAGTGGCAATGACGTCGCTCAACGAGGGCACGCCAGTCAGCCTGATTGAAGCCCAGGCGGCAAATGTGCCAATCATAAGCACTAATGTGGGCGGTATCGAAAACATTGTAATGCCTAACGATACGGCAATTCTCGCCCAAAACGGCAATGTGCAGGATTTTGTGTCAAAACTGTTGCCAATGATCAACGATGCTCAGTTGCGCCAGCGTATGACAGCCAACGGCTGGACGTTTGTCAAAGACAAATTCCATTATACCAGGCTTGTCGGCGATATGGACAATCTTTATCGTGAACTGCTTGCCAATTCTAAAAAACGGCATTAGATAGCGATTTTTTATTACATTCGCATTTTGTATGAAATATCGCAACATAATATCGGTCTTGATAATAGCAGTAGCCTCTGTATTTCTGATGCCAGGATGTAAGGTCTTGTATCCTAGTCAGATGCTCAAGACAGAGTCCGACTATAAGTTCGACGACATTGAGGAAAACCAGTCGGAATATGTAATCAACCTTTACGATAAACTCGATGTCAGAGTCTATACCAACAATGGTTTGATGCTTATTAACACCGAACAGGGCGGCGTTTCGCAGCAGCGCGAAAGTACTGTCGGCTATCAGGTGGAGAGCGACAGCACTGTTAAACTGCCGATTGTCGGACGCGTGAAAGTGGCTGGCTTGACCATAACGGCCACTGAAACGAAACTCGAATCATTGTATCAGCAGTACTATCAGCAGCCGTTTGTCAAAGTAAATGTAACCAACCGCAGGGTCATCATTTTCCGTTCGGGCAGTTCAAACGGCAGCGTGCTGAATATCAATAACGAAAAATTCACGCTTATTGAGGCATTGGCTCAGGCGGGCGGCATCGACGATTTGGGTAAGGCTTACCGCATAAAGGTGCTGCGAGGCGATTTGAAAAATCCGAAAGTGTTTTTGTACAACGTTTCGAGCATTGAAGACATAAAAAAATCGAATCTCGTATTGCAGTCAAACGATATTATATATGTGGAGCGACGTCCGAGATACATTCAGCGCACACTCACTGAAATCACTCCTTATGTGTCGCTGATAAATACCGCAATGCTTATCTATTTGATGACCAAGAATTTCTAAACAGATGAAACAGACTCGCATACCACTCGTCAACGATAAGTTCGATTTGTCCATATTTTCGCAAATATTGCGTAAGTGTTTGTGGGTGTGTTTTATCCTGGTTCTGCTCTCGTTGGTTTCGGCATTCCTTTATATGCGTTACACTCAGCCGACATACAAGGCTTCGTGTGTGATTCAGATCAACGAGGAAGACCGCAGTGCCGATATGCTCGATTTTTCGAAAAGGTACAATCAGACAGATTTGTCGAAGGTGCTCGAATTGATGCGTTCAAAGGAATTCCTGAAAATGGCGTTAAGCGAACTCCCGCTCGATATATCATATTTCAACGAAGGAACATTCCTTTCGTTTGAAATGTACCCCGATGCGCCTTTCAGGATTACCTTGGCATCGCATAACGGCGACTTGTACAACCGCCCGTTTTATGTCGATTTCATCGACACCGTTTCGGTCCGCATTTCTTTCAAGGACGATAAGCAGACAGCAGGACAGGTGCTTAAAATTGACGAATGGGAGCAAGTCGGGAACACAATGCTGAAATGCTCGGTGCTGAATCAGAAGTCTATTGATGAGCATTCTTCAAGGGTGGGTGAAAGGTATTATGCCATAATCAACGACCCTCGCAATATCATCAACGAGCACATTCGCAATCTTGACATATCACTGTTGAATTCGGCAGCCCAAACCATTCAAATAACCTATATAGGGCACAACGCAAACAAAACGTGGCATATAGTCAATACCATAGCCGAAGAATACTTGAAATATGACGTCAGAAACAAACGTGAAAGCGCGGCTAACGTGTTGTCTTTCATTGATGAACAATTGAAATCGATATACAACAGCCTCGATGAGACGGAAAAGCAAATCCAGTCATTTAAGAAGGAAAACAAGATTAAAAGCCAAAGCGAGCCTGCTGTCAGTGCTTCAACTATAAAGATTGAGAGCCTTGAAGATAAAGTGAGTGAACTTGACTATGAACTTCTTGCCATTGAGCAAGTGCGTGCAAGACTGACTACGGGCGCTGATATCAACACATACGAGATGCAGGCGGCATTGGCAGGCACAAAGGCTGCGCAAGTGATGGGCAATATCTTGGCGAACCTTCAGCGCATTATCGACGAGCGGCAAATATTGCTGAATAGTCTTACCATCGACAATATCAAGGTTAAGCAAAACGAAAAACAACTCGACACGCAAATAGCGCTGACCATAGATTTTGTGAATACCACAATTGAAAGAATGCGCGAACAACGTTCTGAATATCAGGCGCAAATAAGTGAATTGGAAAAATGGCTGTTCAACGAGAAGGATTATGATGAACTCGAGTATGCTCGTCTTCAGCGCCTGTAT
>CALCFP010000051.1 GCA_937900725.1 uncultured Bacteroidota bacterium
TATTATTTTCTAAATTACACAATTTCATATTTTCTTTTGCCCATTCAACCATTCCTTTTGCTGCATCTACGTGAGTGACATTGGCGCCTGCCGCTGCCGACGCAATGGTTGCACCGCCAGTATAGGCAAACAAGTTTAGCACCGATATCTCCCTGTCGGGATTGTCACGCTTTGCATCACTTATTAACTTCGAAAACCAATCCCAATTGACAGCCTGTTCTGGAAAGACTCCTGTATGCTTGAAACTGAATGGCTTTAACCTGAAAGTCAAATCCTTGCCAATGGCAAGCGGGTAATGGATTGTCCATTCTTGTGGAAGGTCGAAGAATTCCCATTCGCCACCGCCGCTCTTGCTACGGTGATAATGCCCGTTCATCCGTTTCCACCCCTTCTCATTTTTTGGCGTATTCCAGATGACCTGCGGGTCAGGACGGACAAGCGTATATTTGCCCCACGTCTCAAGTTTTTCACCACAAGAGCAGTCAATCACCTGATATTCTTTCCAACCATTTGCAATCCACATATCCGTTCCTGTTTGTCGCCAACGTGTGGCAAATCCTATTTTTTCTTGATTTTGTCGTATTTCGACAAGTTTGAGGCATCAACCTCCTTTAGTATGTTGTACACCTTGTTTTGCTGTGTCTGGTCTGACGAGCCTGAAAAAATATTCACTATCTCATCTGCCTTTGCATCAAAGAAAATGGCCATGAGGTACGAGTCGGATTTTTGTCTGTAAACCTTAAGCAGGTCGTTCATTCCTTCAGCAATCGACGTGCAACCGTCAGTCAAGCGAGTGCTCATCAAGTCGAGTCCAAGCCTGTGATATTTATAAATATACTCCCTGATTGGCGTATAGACTGAATTCATCAGGTTTTCAGAAAGCCAATAACGGTTTTTGCGGTTAGTCTCAAACGACTTCCACCCGCTGTAGTTCGAACTTTGTGCGTTGGTCACTATCTTTTGTGCTTTCTCAAAATAAGGTGTGCCGCCAAGTTTGCCAAACGAGTCGTAGTCAAATCCAAGAATGATATAGACATAATATGCAATGAGCGACGTCAGTTCGTCGTGGCTGTTCTCGTTGAATGTAAGGGTCTCGCCTTCAGCATATTTAAATTGGACATTCTTGTCCAATATGTTGAGCATCGGACTGTCATAGCCTGTTCCGTAAACTGGACGGCTCGATACAACTTGCAATGTTCCTTGAAACTCGTCGCTGTAAACCTCCTTTGTAATGTTCAGCAACATATTGCACTTGATGTACTCCTCTGTCTTGAAGACATTGTTTGTCCAAATCTGGCCCTTGATAAACTCGTTCAAGGCAGTCTGCATTTCTTCATACTTCGAATTGTCGACACCTTGCAATTGTGCGTGGCTCACTTGAATCCTTAATTCAAGTTCCTGTGCCGATGCAAGTTGCGAGAATGAAAGAATCATTCCGGACAACAATGCTGACAATATTTGGCGGACAGTTCTCATTTGTCGTCTATAAGAAGAAGTTGGTCAATAATGTCGCTTGCAACCGACATTTTATCTTTTGTTGGGTACTCAACCACTTCGCCGTCTTTTTTAATAATGGTTATGTGGTTTGTGTCAGTGTTGAAACCAGCACCCTTCTCGTTAGCATTGTTAAGCACAATGAAATCGAGGTTTTTCTTTTGAAGTTTTTCCTTTGCGTTTTCGCGACCATTTTCTGTTTCAAGCGCAAATCCGACGAGTTTTTGTCCTGTTTTTTTTATTGCGCCTAGACTTTTTGCAATGTCAGGCGTGGCTTCCAATTCAAGCGAAAATGACTTGTCGCTTTTCTTCATCTTTTGGTCACATTGCATTGCTGGCCTATAATCTGCGACAGCGGCCGCCATTATTGCGGCATCGCATTTCGGAAAATTCTGCAAACAGGCTTCGTACATTTGCTGTGCAGACTCAACATCAATACGGTTGATATTTGGGTTGATGACAGACAATTTTGTTGGACCGCTCACAAGAGTCACTTTGGCACCTTCGCGTGCTGCGACTTCAGCCAAGGCGAATCCCATTTTCCCTGACGAATAATTTCCTATAAAACGCACAGGGTCAATCTTTTCGTATGTAGGCCCTGCTGTAATCAATATCGATTTGCCCGACAAACGCTGATTTTTGCAGAAATAATCATCCACCACGCCAATTATTGTTTCGGGTTCAGCCATTCGGCCTTTCCCGTTCAGACCGCTTGCCAGTTCGCCGTCTTCAGCATCGACAATGATGCTACCCACCAGCCTCAACGCTTCAATGTTGCGTTGTGTAGCAGTATGCGCATACATATCCAAGTCCATTGCAGGCGCAACAAACACTGGACATTTTGCTGACAAGTAACTGGTGGTAAGAAGGTTGTCGGCTATGCCATTTGCCATTTTCGCAATGGTGTTAGCCGTGGCCGGCGCAACAATCATTGCGTCTGCCCACATTCCGAGTTTGACGTGGCTGTTCCACTCGCCGTTCTCTGGATTGTAAAAATCAACCAGAATTGGGTTTTGCGAAAGGGTGGCGAGTGTAAGAGGTGTGATAAACTGTTTGGCGGCAGGCGTCATCACAATCTTGACATTGGCTCCTTGCTTTACAAGCAAACGAGTGAGATTGGCCGCCTTATACGCCGCAATCCCACCTGTTACGCCAAGTAATATGTTTTTGCCTGTCAATGCCACAATCAGGACTAATATTCCTTTTCTGGTTTACGCCAATAAACCTTGTCATTGGTAAATTCGTCAATAGCCATTGATGTTGGCTTTGGCAATCCTTCGTAGAATTTTGAGATTTCGATTTGCTCACGATTCTCAAAAACCTCCTCAAGATTATCGGTGTATGAAGCAAACTCTTCCAATTTTTTCTGCAACTCTTCCTTGATGTCAACACTGATTTGGTTGGCACGGCGCGAAAGGATAACAACACTTTCGTAAAGGTTGCCTGTTTCGTTCTCAATTGGTCTTACGTCGCGTGTGATTGTTGTCACTGCGGCATTGCTTTTCTTGTAATCCATTGTTTATAAATTTTTTATCTGTTTTACAGAGGTATTGTACATTTCTTCTATTTCTGACAAATATTGCGACTGCGGATATTCATCGATAAATGAATAATATTCAGTCACCATATTTTGGTAACGTTCGGCCTTCTTATCCTCGACACTGTTCTCCGCCAACAAGAAATTAGCCTTCACGACCATATACATAAGTTCCTCACGGTATTTCGTGTCAGGAAACTCTTTCAGGCTGTTTTTCAAAGTTATTGTAGCGGCCTGATATTCGCCTATCTTGAAATACAGTTTGGCGTTCATATACGACTTTTCCTCAAGTTTCTCGCGCATCTCCGATATTACGGCGTTCGCCTCATCAACGTGCTTTCCCTTCGGAAATTTGTTTATATATGTCTGCATAGCATCTATTGCCTTGCGCGAATTAGTCTGGTCAAGGTCAACACGTGGCGAGTCCTTGAAGTAACACTGTCCACTCATAAAATATGCCTCTTCCGTATTGTCGGAATATGGATAATTCTTGTAGAACGTCTCAAAGTAATACGCGGCCATTGTGTAGTCGTGCATCTTGTAGTGGCAATTGGCATAAAGCATAGCCACCTCTTCGGCCTTGTCGCCACCCCTGAAAACGCTAACCACGTCATCAAGCAACGATTTTGCGTGATAATAGTCCTCGTATTCGTAATAGGCTTTAGCCTTCTCGTATTTCAAGTTATAGTCGCCACTCTTCTGTATCTTGTAGTACTCACTGCAACTCGACAGCAATACCATAACACACACAACAGCAAACAACGATAATAGTCTTCTCATCATAAACTCACTAAAACGTCAACAATAACGTAAAAGTTCAATTTTTATTGGCCTAATTCTGCAATTAGGGGTGCAAATATAAGCAATTCATTAAAATGAACGGCATTTTTTTTATTTCCGACCTGGCAAATCTAAACCGCCTCGATGACACTGGTGTCACATACAATTCTTACAATAGCAAATGTGGCGTCAATCATATTGGAATGCAAGCGAGACGGCACTTCGGCAATCACAATGGCTCGACAAAAGAAGTATTAAAAAACAATCATTTACAAATGATGTTTGTCTGGCCACCAGCAAAAAAAATCCCGACGGCAAGAATCGCCATCGGGATACTCTTTATATCAAAATATATTATTTCGACAATTGAACCTTCACAACAGACATTGCAGGCATATTGACAGAAAGTTGGCCCTTTACAGGTTTCTTTACGTCAAAAGGCTTGAGTGTGATTTTTTCAGGCTGGCCAAAATCGTTGAAGTCGTTCATCTTTTGAGCCGTGACAATCTCACCCTTAATCGTCTTTGA
>CALCFP010000052.1 GCA_937900725.1 uncultured Bacteroidota bacterium
TACAACAATACCGGTGCAGGATCCAAGATTGATGGCCGTGTAAAATGGAGCAAGCAGCTTACGGCTAAAGAAGCAAAGCAAGTGACGCTGAAGAATGTATTCGGCGAAGACTTGGATTGGATAAAATAACGAAGATTTCATTGAATTTTTGTGATGTTCAACGGATGCTTTTCCTTACACGTTCGGACAACCTTGAAAAAAGTCCATGAACTTTTTTCAACATTGAGCGAAGAACTAATAAATAATACACCTTATAATATACTACAACATTGAAAGGACTGGTAATAAAGAATACGGGCAGTTGGTACGTTGTTGCGACCGATGACGGACAGATGATGGATTGTAAGATAAAAGGCAACTTCCGTCTGAAGGGCATTCGTAGCACAAATCCAATCGCTGTAGGCGATAATGTGGAGGTGAGGTTCGACGAGCAACAGCAAGTTGGACTTATAACAGAGATTCATGACCGCAAGAATTATATCATCCGCAAGTCGATAAATCTGTCGAAACAAAGCCACATCATTGCCGCAAATGTTGACCAAGCCTTTCTGGTTGTCACTATCAGTCATCCGGCAACATCGACAACTTTCATCGACCGCTTCCTTGCATCGGCCGAGGCTTATCGCATTCCCGTAGTTCTATTATTTAATAAAGGTGACATCCTCACTGACGAAGAACTGCATTTGCAGCAAATGATGATAAACCTTTACCGCACCATCGGCTATGAATGTCTGCCAGTATCGGCCGTCACAGGTCATGGCATCGATGAAGTTCGCCAAATGCTTGCCGGCAAGATTAGCGTGTTCAGCGGCCATAGTGGAGTTGGCAAGAGTTCAATTCTCAATCATTTTGTTGACGGAAGAGTGTTGAAGACAGCTGAGATAAGCGAAGCCCACGATGCCGGAATGCATACCACTACATTCAGCGAGATGATAGCCATTCCTTCAACAGATAAGAAACCAGAGGCGAAATCTTACGTCATCGATACGCCGGGCATTAAAGGTTTCGGCACGTTCGACATCGAGAAAGAAGAACTTACAAGTTATTTCAAGGAGATATTCCAGTTTTCACAGGAGTGCCGTTTCAGCAACTGTACGCACACCCATGAACCTGGTTGCGCTGTGCTGAAGGCTCTGAACAAGCACTTGATAGCACAAAGCAGGTACAATAGTTACCTCAGCATGCTCGAAGATAAAGACGAAGATCGTTACAGAACAGCATACTAAAGCCTCCTGCAACAACCAAGTACGAGAGATTCTATTAGTAAAACAGTAAAAACAGAATATGGAAATAAGTAAACTTTATGAGATTTTTCTCAATCATCCGGTAATAACTACCGATAGTCGCGATTGTCCTGAAGGCAGTATTTTCTTTGCCTTGAAGGGCGAGACGTTCAATGGCAATCAATATGCTCATGCCGCACTCGACAAGGGTTGCGCCTATGCTGTAGTTGATGAAGCCCAGGAATCTGCTTCCGAACGCATTATTCTTGTCGATGACGTGCTCTGCACCTTGCAGAAACTGGCAAAATATCATCGTCGTCAGCTCGGAACAAAGATTATCGGCGTAACAGGAACAAACGGCAAGACCACGACAAAGGAACTTATTTCGACCGTGCTGTCTAAGAAGTACAATGTACTCTATACGCAAGGCAACTTTAATAATCATATAGGTGTGCCTAAAACCCTTCTCCGTCTTACCCGTGAGCATGAGGTTGCTGTCGTTGAGATGGGCGCAAATCATCCGGGTGAGATAAAGACCCTTGTCAATATTGTTGCATTATCACCAATGTAGGCAAGGCTCACATTCTCGGGTTTGGCAGTTTCGAGGGCGTAATAAAAACCAAAGGCGAACTCTACGATTTCCTTCGCACGAAGCAAGGCGCCAAGGTTTTCATCAATAACGACAACCCACACCTCAAGGGCATTGCCGCTGGTTTGGACCTTATTAAATATGGCACACAACCTGCAGATGGGCTTAGCGTGTCGGGTAAGGTAACCAAGTGCGACCCTTATCTGAACTTCGAATGGAGTGCAACGGCGCGTCATGAAGTTTCGAGCCATCTGATTGGTTCGTATAACGTAGACAACATGCTTGCTGCAGCATGCATAGGATTGTATTTCGTCGTCAGCGAGGAACAGATTGAACATGCGTGGTCAAATTATATGCCAACGAACAATCGCTGTCAGCTTGATGTTACGGCCGACAATAAACTCATTATCGACGCATATAATGCCAACCCTACGAGCATGATGGCTGCGCTGAAGAACTTCCGCGATATGGAAGTCGCGCCAAAGATGGCAATACTTGGCGATATGCGTGAACTCGGTGATATAAGCCACGATGAACACCAAAAGGTTGTTGACTTCTTGCGCGACAGCAAACTGGAAAACGTTTGGCTTGTAGGCGAAGAATTCGGAAAGACGAATTGCTCGTTCCGCAAATTCCGCGATGTTGAGGAAGTAAAAGCCGCAATATCAGAAGCCAAACCAAAGAACCACTACATTCTCATAAAAGGTAGCAACGGCATAAAACTCTTTCAATTGCCAGAGTTGTTGTAATTTGTTGCTACACTCATTAGTCACCATCTTTCCCCCTTTTTGGGGGGATTGAGTGGGCTTGTCTCTATAGTCGTGCGCTCAAGTGCTCATA
>CALCFP010000053.1 GCA_937900725.1 uncultured Bacteroidota bacterium
CAACATTGATGATGCCTTCGTGCTCTTTAATCACGTTGATGTTGCTCTGTATGTCGGCCATTGTTTCGGCAAGCAGACCCATGCTGCTGTCTTTCAGGTCGTTAACCTGCTGGAGCGAGTCGATAGTGTGCTTCATGTTATCAACCTGCTGCTGCATGTTGTTGCAGCTGCAGAACATGGCTGCAACTGCGATTGCACCAATCAATAATCGACCTGAAGAAAAAAGTTGACTCAGGCGACCCAAACAAAGTATATGACATTGACTTACGATATTTTACAAGCCGTGGCAAATGGTACCACTACTCTTGGAAAGGCGATGTGAGCAAATCGGGCGGTGTCGCCACAAACATCGGCATTCACTTTTTTGATATGCTGACGTGGATTTTCGGGCCTGTTCAGGAGAACATTGTTCACGAACGCGACGAATATCACGCAGCAGGGTTCCTCCGCCTGAAAAACGCACGTGTCAGATGGTTCCTGAGCATCGACTACAACGACATTCCTGACGCAGTTAAAGCCGAAGGCAAACGTACATTCCGCACTATATTGATTGACGGCGAAGAATTTGAGTTCAGCAACGGCTTTACTGAATTGCACACCGAAACATACAAAAACATCTTGGCAGGAAACGGATTCGGACTAAATGACGCGCTTCCATCCATAGTAATTGCGCACCAAATCAGAAATGCCGTTCCTGTGGGGCTTGTCGGAGATTATCATCCTGATTTGCTAAGCAGAAAAAAAATAATCTTCATTAATACATAAATAATGATATTTTTGCAAAATCAAATTGTTGAATAACAAATCATGAAAGGAATAATTCTTGCAGGCGGAAGCGGAACTCGTTTGTTTCCAATAACAAAGGGCGTATCAAAGCAACTATTGCCAATATACGACAAGCCAATGATATACTATCCATTGTCGGTTTTGATGCTGGCTGGGATTAAAGACATTCTTGTCATTTCAACACCACACGACCTTCCTGGATTCAAACGTCTGTTAGGACCAGGTAACGATTGGGGCATCAATATTGAATATGCAGAACAGCCTTCACCCGACGGATTGGCTCAAGCATTCATAATAGGTGAAAAATTCATTGGCAATGATTCTGTATGTTTGGTGCTTGGCGACAACATCTTCTACGGACACGGACTGCCAGAACAATTGGCAGACGCACGCAAAAATGTCGAGAAAGACGGCAAAGCCACTGTTTTCGGATACTATGTAAATGACCCTGAACGATACGGTGTGGCTGAATTTGACGCAACAGGCAAAGTTATTTCCATTGAAGAGAAGCCTAAAGAACCGAAATCAAACTATGCCGTTGTAGGGTTGTACTTCTACCCTAATGAAGTTGTCAACATAGCCAAAAACATCAAGCCTTCCGCTCGTGGCGAACTTGAAATCACCACAGTAAATCAAGTATTTCTTGACAAAGGGAATCTACAAGTGGAAATTATGGGACGTGGATTTGCCTGGCTCGACACTGGCACATACAGTAGTCTGATTGAAGCCAGCAACTTTGTTGAAACCCTTCAGAAACGGACGGGACTTATGGTAAGCTGCCCTGAAGAAATTGCGTTCAAACGTGGATTCATAAATAAGGAACAACTTGCAGAACTGGCAAAACCATTGATGAAAAACGACTACGGAAAATATCTTCAAAAACTGATTAAAGACTAATCAAATGAATTTCATCAAGACTGACATTCCTGGAGTAGTGATACTTGAACCTCAAATATTTGGCGACAAACGAGGATATTTTTGCGAAACTTTCCGTGAAAATGAATTTATTGAGAATGTATGCAATACAAAATTCATACAAGACAACGAATCGTCATCTACTGGTGGTGTTTTACGTGGATTGCACTACCAAATGCATCCATATTCGCAGTCGAAACTTGTTCGGGTAATCGAAGGCGAAGTATATGATGTGGCTGTTGACATACGCAAGGGATCGCCTACATTCGGCAAATACGTTGGCGTAGTCTTAAGCGCAGAGAACAAACGGCAATTTTTCATACCTCGCGGTTTTGCCCACGGTTTTATGGTATTGAGCGAACACGCCACATTTGTATATAAATGCGACAATTACTACAATAAAGCAAGTGAACGAGGCATACGTTTCGACGACCCCGACTTGAATATTCAATGGCCAAAAGTCAACTTTGAAC
>CALCFP010000054.1 GCA_937900725.1 uncultured Bacteroidota bacterium
GAGTTGGAGGAGGAGCGTAGGCTTTTTTACGTCGCACTGACGCGGGCAATGAATTTGGCTACAATCTCATTTTGCCGTAGCCGTTCAAAATATGGCGGGGCACGTGAACAAGTTGCACCTAGCCGTTTTATTCGAGACATCGATCCTCAATTTTTGTCGAAAAGCACTAGTTCAAGCACTATGCGCCCAACTTTCGGAACCAGTACGTTTGGACTAGTTAGGCAACAGCCAGGTGTCGGCATGGCTGCTCAGCGCAGGTTGCAACAATTGAATAATGAATCGTCGCGACTTTCAAGCATTGTCCCGTCGTCGCTTTCTGAAATAAGGCCAGGTGCAATGGTGGCTCATCAGATTTTTGGAAACGGGAAGGTATTGAAACTCGAAGGTGAAGGTGATAGTCGTTCTGCGATTGTATTTTTCCCGAAAGCCGGCGAAAAGAAACTATTGCTGAAATTTGCAAAACTGCAAGTGTTAAATGACCAAGATTGATAGGCGATGCGATTCACGCCATTTTAATTGACGAAAGCATCGGTTTGCGTGACGAGCGGGATAAAAATGTTGGTAATCGGCATTTCATAGAAAGTGAATTTGTCATTTTAGGACTGAGGCAAGAGTGCTTTACATCGGAAAATAGGTTTTAATATCCTGATTATTATCAAATAAACTATAATTGTAAATATTCGTTGTATAAATGTATTTTTTTCTTTTTTTTTGAAAGTTAGTTTAGCAACTTACTAATTAATTATTAATTCATAATGTTTATGAAGAAATTTACAATGCTGATTGTTGGCCTTATGTTCCTAGGCATACAATTGGTTTGTGCGCAAAACAAGACATTGACGGGTACGGTTATTTCGTCTGAAGACAATCTTCCGTTGCCAGGTGTGAATGTCATTGTCAAAGGAACAACACAAGGCACGGTGACTGATTTTGATGGAAAATTCAGTTTGAGCGTTTCATCGGATGCCGAGACATTGGTATTCTCATTCATGGGTATGCAAACCCAGGAGATTGCGATCGGTGCGACATCTACATTCAACGTGACACTAGATCCTGAATCTGTCGGGTTGGACGAAGTAATGGTTGTGGCTTATGGAACCGCTAAAAAATCATCGTTTACTGGTTCTGCATCACAAGTAAAAGGTGCTGAACTTGAAAAGATGAAAGTGTCAGACGTTTCAAAGGCGCTTGAAGGCAAAGTGGCAGGTGTTCAATCATCAAGCAGTAGTGGTACCCCAGGCTCATCAGCAAAAATATTGATTCGTGGTATCGGTTCCATTTCTGCTAGTCAAAATCCATTGATTGTTGTCGATGGCGTTCCATATGAAGGTTCGTTAAACTCTATTTCACAGCAAGATATCGAATCATATACAGTTTTAAAGGATGCCGCAGCAAATTCAATGTATGGTGCTCGTGGTTCAAATGGTGTAATAATCATTACTACTAAAAAAGGCAAGAGTGGTAAACCGAAAGTCAATTTTGAAATGAATCTCGGCTTTAATAACCGTGGTGTCAGCAATTATGATGTCATTACAGATCGTGACGAGTATTATGAAATGGTGTATGAGTCAGTTCGTAATAGTTTGATTGACTCAAAAGGCTATCTTGAAGCAAGTCAATATACAGCAAACAATTTGGTCAGCAAATACATGGATGGTTTCAATAACTACAAGGGCGTTGCCGATAACCAGATTATTGATCCGAATACTGGCAAAGTAACCGAGATTGCCAAGTCTGCCGACAAGAAGTGGAATGATAGTTGGCTCGATGATCCTTTCAAAATCAAGTTGCGTCAAGAATACAACGCAAACGTAAGTGGCGGTGGTGAAGTGACCAATGGTTATTTGTCCATTTCTTATTTGGATGATAATGGCTATGTTGACAATTCTGGTTTCAAGCGTGCTTCTGCACGAACTAAGGTCGAGCATAAGATTGGTGATCATTTTAGAGTTGAAGGAAATATTGCATATGCGAAAACAGATCAAAGTTTGTTTAATGATGAAGTTGGCTCTAATTACAGCAATTTGTTCATGTTCTCTCAATATATTGGTCCTATTTACCCGATTTATTCGTATGACGAAGAGGGTAATTTGCAGAAAAATATTAAGGGAGAAAAGGAATACGAATTCAGTACTCCTATTGCCGCAAATCAAAACCCAATAGCAGTTCTTGAGGCTGGCATAAATAAAATTATTATCGACAATGTTAGTTCCAGAGGTTTGTTTGAAGTTAAATTTTTGAATGACTTTAAATTCTCTGCTAACATAGCGTATGATTTGTTCGTTTCAAACGTCACTTCTTACCAAACACCAATAGGTGGTGATGCTGCTGAGGTCGGAGGCCGCGGTGTTAAAGAGTCGCAACGATATGGTGCACTTAATGCAAACCAGTTGTTGAACTATACACATGATTTTGGCTTGCATAATGTGAATGTTTTGGTTGGACATGAAATCAACAATGTCAAGTCAAATTACATTATGGGTCACATGACAAGTTTTGTAAATCCTAATAATCCGGAATTTGCAAATGCCACTCAATACCAAGGCTTGTCTTCTAATTCTTCTGAACAAGCATTGGAAGGATATTTGGCCCGAGGTGAATATAATTATGACGACCGCTATTATTTAACAGCCAGTATCCGTCGTGATGCAAGTTCACAATTCCATCCGGATTCACGATGGGGTACATTCTGGGCATTAGGAGGCGCATGGCGTATTAATGAAGAAAACTTCATGCGTGACATAGAGCAAGTCAACAGTCTGAAGATTAAGGCAAGTTATGGTACACAAGGAAACAATGATTTGGGAACGTTTTACAATGATTTGGGAATGACTAAAGTATACAATGATTTGTATTCAGTTGACCGCGTTGATGGTGAGCCTGCTCTTACTAAGGTGTTGCGTGGCAACCCAGACTTGACATGGGAAAAATCAGCCAACTTCAATGCAGGTTTTGAATCACGTTTCTTCGATAGGTTTGACCTGAATGTTGATTTCTTTATAAAAGAGACTAAAGATATGATTTATCAACATCCATTGGCTTCATCAGAAGGTAAGCCAAGTTACATTTGGCGTAACGAGATGGACATGAAAAATGTCGGTGTCGAGTTTGAGACAACTATTGACATTGTCAACACTAATGACATCAAGTGGGATGTTACGTTGAACGGAATGACTTATAAGAATAAGTTGACAAAGTTGGCAGAAGGAAAACCGGATAGTGGTTATCAAGCAGGCAACTATTGGAGAAAGGTCGGAGGTTCGTTGTATGACTGGTACACTTATAAGTATGCAGGAGTCGACCCTGAGACGGGCGTTGCTCAATATTGGAACTATGATAAGGAATCTGATGTTTGGACCAAAGTTGACAAGACATCTGAAGCCACTTTGCTTGAAACGAACAAGTCTGCTATTCCTGACTTTACCGGTGGACTTTCTACAAGTGTGGAGGCTTATGGCTTTGACTTGAGCATTTCCACAGCATTCCAAGTAGGCGGTTGGGTAATGGATGAGTTCTATCAACAATTAATGAATTCAGGAGACAATGGTATGAATTTCCACAAGGATATGTTCAATCGTTGGACTTCAATTCATACAAGCACAGATGTGCCTGCTTTGCGTTATGCAGAACAGGAAGCAAATGCATCTTGCGATCGTTGGTTGACCAAGGCATCTTATTTCAGTTTGAAGAACATTACTTTGGGGTATTCATTGCCAAGTTCATTGCTTGAGAAAGTCAAGATTGAAACATTGAGGGTATATGTGACAGGTGACAATATATGGCTGAAATCTAAGCGCAAGGGATTGGATCCACGTCAGTCATTTGATGGTACTACAGGCTATGTTTATTCTGCTTTGAGCACTTATTCTTTTGGCGTTAAAATATCATTCTAATCAAGGACTAAATAATTAAGGAAATGAAAATTGTTAACTTATCAACATTTGTTTTAGGTGCAGTTGTCGCATTGACAATGGGTTCTTGTGGCGAGAACTACCTTGATACGGAATATACAGCAAACTTGGATTCGGAAACTGCTTCTGAGTTGATTGAGTCTGACCCTGATGCGTTGAGCGCATACTTGAATGGTATTTGGTCATTCATGGTATCTTTTGATGTTTCTGGTAATGAAGCACATGATGATTTTTCTTTCATGTCGGTCTTACATGCAACCGATGTAATGGGTGAGGACATTACTTTCCATAACTACAGTTGGTTCGGTTATGATTACGAGCTGGATAATCGAGAGTACAATTATCGTCGCACATTAGTTAATTGGCTTACATTCTATACAATGATTGCCAAAACCAACGAAATTATTGATTTGTTTACTGAAGAGCCTGAAACTCCAGATGCAAAGGGTATTTTAGGACAGGCTTATGCAGTTAGGGGTATGTCATATTATTATTTGATTCAATTGTATCAGCAATATTTGCTAGATGAGAATACAATTGCATATGATGCTCCAGGCGTACCTTTGCGTTATGCTGCATCTGAAGATTTGTCGGAAGAAGAACGCACTGCCCGTACCGGTCGTAATACTGTTAAAGTGGTTTTCGATCAAATCGAGAAGGATTTGACAACGGCAGTTGATTTGTTGTCTGCTGGTTATGAAAGGCCTTCTGGTGCGAGCGGCAAGAACTTTATTGATTATAATGTCGCAAACGGTTTGTTGGCGCGTTATTACCTGATGAGTCAACAATGGCAAAAGGCAGCCGATGCAGCAAATATCGCCCGCACAGGATACGAAATGATGGATGAAAAAGGTCTTCAGGACGGATTTATGGATATTACTAATGGAGAATGGATGTGGGGATTCAATCACAATACTGAAACACAAACTTCTTTCGCTTCATTTTTCAGCCATATCAGCAACATCGCTCCAGGATACGCGGGTATGGACTACACTGGTCATGATATTTCTGACTGGTTGTATGCTCAAATAAGTGAAACCGATTTACGTAGAAACTACTGGTTCAATGGAGATGGTTCGGAGCAGGCGACTCCGTCTGCAAGTCAACCTTTGGCTATCTTGAAGTTTGGCGATGATGGCAATTGGACTATGGATTATCCATACATGCGTGCCGCTGAAATGGTTCTTATAGAAGCAGAAGCTTACGCTCACATGGGTGATGAAGAAAAGGCTGCACAGACTTTGAAAATTCTTATGGCTGCCCGTGATCCTCAATGGGACAAGAAATCTGTGAATGTCAATGACGTTTGGATTCAGCGTCGCATAGAACTCATTGGTGAAGGTTTTTCATATTTCGACATTAAGCGTCTTTATAAAGGCATTGATCGAACTAAGAGTACAAATCATTTGCCTGGATATGAAAAAGTTGTTCCGGCTGGAGACAAACTTTGGACATACCAGATTCCTTACCGTGAAATTCAGGAAAATGACCAAATATCAGATAACGAACAGAATAAGTAATTTTAAAAGTTTATCAAATGAAAAAATACATAATTCCGGTAGCAGCATTGTTAATGTCGGTTGTTTCATTTGTCAGTTGTGAAGACGACTTGGTGAAAGACGACATCGATGCAAAATACACGTCGAAGGCTGTTGTTTCGGCTCCTACGTGTTCGGATATGACATTTAATAGTGTCACAATATCATATGAAGTTTCAAATGCTGAAGATTTGGCATTGAATTATTGTGGTGTATTATTCTCTGAAGATGAGTCTTTCGATGAAGTAATAGAGTACGCCACGATTCCTGGCGAAGCCACGACACTTGAAGTGCTTGGCGGAACAAACTATTTTGCAAAGGCTTATATTGTTGTCGGTACAGAAACCAGATATAGTGAAGTGACAAAATTCACTACACCTGAATCTCCTGCATTTGGAGCCCCATTTTTGTTGGGCGATTATGTTGCATATGATGACGGTGACGACTCTTATCAATATCAAATGACCATTACTCATATGGATAAGTCATATAATAGAATTTACATTTCCAACTGGTGGGATGGTGGCGAAACTGTAACTGCCCATGTGGATTTTGAAAGCATGGCTATCATAGTTGATGATGAGCCTCATATTTATGATTATCCTGGTTATGGATGGGTGATATTCTATGGCGTTTCTGACGACCAAACGGAGCTTACTCCTAACCCTATTGGCTACTATGACGAAAATGGACACATTTCATTCCCATTGTATGATATTTACTTAGGTGATGCAGGTGATCAAGGCTTTGGTAGCACAGATATGGATAAGGTTGAATAAATAATAATTCTGTATTTATGGGAAAGGTTGCGATTATGTTGCAACCTTTCTTGTTTGTTGTATATATAAAATTCTGCGATTTTTTTGATGTGTTTTATGAAAGGAAAAAAACTATTGTTTTTGATTGGCGCATTGTTGGCTAGTCAATTGACAAACGCTCAAGAGTTAAAGACATTCAAGTTGCAAAATGGCTTGTCGGTTTATGTTTGGGAAGATAGCACACAGTCCGATGTGTTCGGCATTGTAGGTGTGCGTACTGGTTCGTATAATGATCCTGAACAATATACAGGGTTGGCTCACTATCTTGAACACATGATGTTTAAGGGGACGCAAAAAATAGGCGCGCTAGATTGGGCTGCTGAAGAACCATTGTATAATCAAATCATAGCAAAATATGATGAAATGGTGGCTGAGTCTGATCCGATAAAAAAAGAGGAAATAAGCAGGCAAATTAACGATTTGACAGTGGAAATATCAAAGATCAGTTCTTCTGTCGAATATTGCAATTTGTGTGAATTGATTGGCGACAAAATGACAAATGCCTGGACTAGTTATGACTTGACTTTTTTTGTCAACCAAATTCCAGCATACCGTATGAACCAATGGCTTACTTTGGCTTCTGAGCGTTTTATTAATCCAGTCTTTCGTGAATTTCAAACTGAATTGGAAACGGTTTATGAGGAATATAATATGGGTAAGGATGAAGCTGGAAATGAAATCCAGGAAAAACTTTTTGAATCGATTTTCGGTAAGACGCCTTATGCACGTTCTGTCATAGGACTGGGAGAACATTTGAAAAATCCACAGTTAAGCAAGCTGATCCAGTTTTATAATGACTGGTATGTTCCTGAAAACATGGTATTGGTAATTTCCGGTAATGTCAAGGCAAATGACATCGTTGGAAAAATCGGCACTACATTTGGCAAACTGCCTGCTCGGCAAGCTCCAGATGTTAAAGTATATCCTGATGAAAAAATCGTTGGACGAACTCAAAACACCATATATGCAGGTTATTCTCCAGCTGTTTATTTGGTTTATAACGGAGTGAAGCAAGGAGATGCTGATTACATACCATTGGAAGTGGCAATGAAGATGCTATCTAACTTTAATGAAACCGGCATCGCCGACAAATTGGTTATTGACGGTGAGATTTCTTCTGTTAACACCGAAGTCATGGCATTTAAGCATCAAGGGCGATTGCTAGTAGCGGGAGTGCCATTGTATGACAATAATCAGCGTAGATATGCAACAAACAAGTCTACAGAGAAAAAATTGTTGTCAGCAGTGGAAAAACTTCGTAATGGAGAATTCTCTGATGAAGATGTCGAGATTGTAAAGTCTAACATGTGTATGGTTTACGAACTTAGTTTTGAAAATAGTGAATATGTAGCCAGTGCATTGGCAGAATCCTTCGTATATGAACAAGACCCTTCTTATGTTGTGAACATTACAGAGCAAATCAAATCTGTCACTGCCGAACAAATTAGGAATGTCGCTAGAAAATATTTGAATGATGACTATATGGTCGTGAATTTCGAAAAACGCAAGGGCGCAAAAAATGAGGATTCAGATATCAAGAAACCTCAATATAAGTCTATAGAACATTTGGAAACACCGTCTGCTTTCGGACAACAATTCAAGTATGTCCGTTCTGGTGCCGTTACTGACACAAAAATTGATTTTTCAAAAGTTAGGGAACAAAAGATTAATGGGTTATCCACCTTGCATTATACCAATAATCCTCATAGCAACATCTTTGATTTGACAATAAAATATGGGGCAGGAACTAATGTTTTGCCAAAACTTGCATATGCTTCTGAATTGCTTAACAATGCGGGCATTATGGGAAGTTTCAAGTCGCAGGAATTGAAAAAAGAATTTGCTAAGTTGAATGTGATATATGAAGTGTCAGCAGATGATGACTATTTGACGATTGAGGTTGCGGGTGTCGAAAACTCGCTTACTGCGGCTTGCGATTTGCTATCTCGTTTGGTGCTTATGCCTGAATTGGATGAAAAACAGATGAATATGTTGAAAAACAACGAACTGGCTTCTCGCTATGTTCGTAGATGGGACCCATCGTCTGCCAATGTTCCATTGTTGTGTTATTTGTTGTACAATGATAATTCTCCGTATAAAAAAGAATTGACAGATTATGTTGTCAACGATATGACTATTGCAGATTTGACAGGAGACATTACTCGCGCTGCGAATTATGCGGCGGATATCCATTACACAGGGGCAATGCCTTTTGATGACGCATATACTATTTTAAGTCAGCATTTGCCTTTGGTTGCCAATGAGAAACCTTCTTCCTCGCCAACGGATAGGGAGTTGGCAACTGTTGATGGAAATAACATATACCTATATGCTAATAATGATGCCAAGCAAGCCCAAATATTTTTCTATTTTCCCATGATGAAGTATGACAAAGAACAACTTATTCTTGTTCATGCGTTTAACCAATATTTTTCCGGAGATTTCAATGGCTTAGTCCTTTCGGAAATAAGGGTTAAAAGGTCAATGGCATATTCGGCTGGTGCGCATGTTTCATGTCCTACTCTTGCCGGTAATCCAATGTATTTCTATGGCATGATTGGAACGCAGAATGACAAGACAGTTGATGCAATATCTGTGTTCATGGAATTGTTAAATAGTATGCCTGA
The DNA here is from genome assembly GCA_937900725.1 of uncultured Bacteroidota bacterium. Classification (GTDB taxonomy): domain Bacteria; phylum Bacteroidota; class Bacteroidia; order Bacteroidales; family SZUA-534; genus RUG13583. The sequence continues at coordinate 8,895 of CALCFP010000054.1, forward strand.
GCATGAATCGAGAATAGACAATATAAAGTCTTATTTGCTTCAACAGATTCAAACTTCTAAACCAAATAATAGATTATTGTCATTAAGCAAAGTCGATTTTGATTTGCAAGGATTTGGTACAAATCCTGCCGATGAATTAATTGAAAAGATTCAAACTCTTACTTTTGATGATATAGTCAAGTTCTATAATGAGAACATCAAAGGCAAACCAGTTTCAATAGGTATTGTTGGTAATCCTAAATATATCAATGTCAACGAATTGTCTAAATTTGGCAAGGTTCAGCGTATAGGACCAAAACAGATTTACAATACTGTGGATTCGTATTTTTATTAATAAATACAAAAAAGGCTGTTCAAAGATCTTTTGAACAGCCCCATTAATATTATGTTATTGTTCTTTTTGTTTGTAATTGCTATTTTTTTATAAAAGTGCCTATTTGTGCATCTCCATTTTGATTTACAATCAGAATGTATTTCCCGTTTGGTAATGAGGAAATGTCAATAGATGCAAATGAATCATCGTTGTTATACACTTCTCTAATACATTTCTTTCCAGTGGCATCAAATATGTCTATTGTTTTTATACTTTCTTTATCGTAAGGTTGTCTAACATTTATCAAGGAACTGGCAGGATTAGGGTATATTACAAATGAATTTTCAGATGAACTTGATTCTGACTCAATTGACAATGCAATTGCTTCGTCAATACTATCATGTGAAACACTCATTCTTGCGTTTGAAGGTATATTACATGTGAAACTGAAGTTTAGACGCCCTCCTCGACCACAAACGTTCTCCGCATCCACGTATCCAGTTAATGTTTGCGGTTGTGTAGGATTGCCGGGTTTGGGGCTTAAAGCCGCTACGGAATAGGAACGGTGGTTGTCTACCATGGCACTCTTTGTCGGTAAAGGTTTGTCGGCAGAGATTATAAAAGAAATGTTGCCAGTTCCTTGGCCTTTAGTAATATTTGCCTTGTCGATATACCAGTTATACGTCATATCGCTACGTGTACCTTTTGCACTTGCATTATAGGTGGTGGCTACATTTAGGTTGCCAGACGGCAAACTTACACTGGTTGGAACTGGTGGAATTCCAACAAATAATGAATAGCTTCTTGTGTATTCTGTATTCGTTGATTTTGATTTCACTTTTATGGTTATACTGCCGGTTCCGTTAGATACTTTTGTTAATTCAAAACTATTTGTACTACCATTTGAAACTCTTGTTGTTGAACCACATGTTACACTGGTGACGCGATAATTTGTTCCATCCACATTGCTTATTTTATAAGAAGATTTTGAGCACAATGTTTTAGGCCCAGAAATAGTAAAATCTTTGGTGGTGAAATTTGGAAATTTTCGACCTTCTGATTTTGCACCTTGTTCGTTTTCTGAAACGATATAGTAATCGCTATACGTAGTGCCTGGCTTGAGATTATTTACGACATAACTCATTGTTGAAACCCAAGATTGTGGATTAGGTCTGCCAATTATATCCAAACATTTTCCGTTAGGGGCATAAATATAATATTGTTTAGCATCCACTTGAGTGCTCCATTTTAAAGTCGCAGATTCAATTGAAGGTGTTACCGTTCTTACAGATGGTGCCTCAATTGACCTTGGAATAGTAATTGAAATGCTACTTTCTTCACTCTCATTACCTACATAATCATAGGCTTTTACAGATACATTATATGTGGCACCTTCTTTTAAGCCTTGTTTGAATATATAGCCATCACACTTGCCTTCTTCATTCGAACCACCTGTGATTTTGTAAAAATAACTATCAAGAAATCTATCATTAGAGACGGCATTTATTGTAAAGTTGTTTGACGTTACTGTATAAGTTAATTCTGGTTTGCTGGGAGCTTCGTTGTCATAATATAATAGTAAAGTACCTAGATACATGCCTTGGCAGTAAAAATCTATCCGAGAATCGCTTTGTACTTGCCCGTAAAAGTGAATATTGGATTCTGGGTAATAGGCAGGTAATGTGTAGGTGTTGCATGTTGCAGACCCTGTTGTCGAAGGGACTATTGTGTTGCTATATGAATACCAATAACTTGAATTATAATAAGGCCAAAATTCAAAAGTACCATTGGTCCAAATTTCATAAGTGAAATAAGAGTATACGTTGTTACCTAACCACATAAACATTGTAAATACTACAATACTGGAAATTAATTTTTTCATTTTTTATAAGTTTAGAATTATTAGTTAATAATAATGAATAAGAACAATAACGAATGTAATATAGATATAATTAATATAAAATTCGATGGTCGTTTTTGTGTTTTCGATGGTATCCGATATTATATCTGCCAAATGAGTTGCCCTTTGTACAAATACACAATAAGTATATATAATGGTGTAAGACTTAATGGTTATAATAATTATAACTTTTTTGGGAATAGACGTTTATGAAAGGTCTATAGGACAAATTATGTATTTTTATAAAATCCATACTGATAGAAATATATGATTGTTGTTTATGAGCATGAATAAAATACATGACAATCAAAGGATTCTTTGTTCCTGTTTGTACGAAAAACTGGAATGGATGCGTATGAAAAGGATTGTGATTGTTTGCGATATTCTGTAATGAAATCTGTAATACTCGTTTGGAACGGCACATTCATCGATGTGTTTCCTCGCCAAGTCGTTTTTCCCATTTTTGCTTGGTTGTGCTTTAGAATAAGAATAATCTGTCCATGAGAAAACTTGTCACGCAATTTAACATATATGAAATATAGTTTACAAGAGTGTAATTTAACATGAATATTATTGATTACAGTGTCCCTTTTGGTTTGTGACTATATGAATCTACACATCCCTTTTTATTCGTGGCATTATGATTTATACGTAAAGTGCTATTAACCGCCACTTGTTAAATAACTGACAATCATATTGCAAAATGCATTCTTAAAATCAACTACATTGTGCCTTGCCATATCTAATTGGAATATTGTATTTTTTTATTGATTGTCAAGTAACTACGAATTAATTTGTTACAATATATGAGACACTTATTATGTACTTTGTCCCTGTTGGCATTCGTTTTTGTGCCAGCGATTGCCCAAACAACATTGTTTCAGGAGACAACATCGGTATCGTCTGAAATTAACGGCGAGAACCGTTATGACAACGACTTGCTCGACGTGGCATTTTCAGACGGCGGTGATAGATTGTTGACATATAAATTGGAGGTTACAAGCAAGGTTACCCGTACTGGTGGTCAGATACTTATAACCATCGACAATAAAAAACTCGAACAGGGTTCGGATAACAAGTATAAGAGTTTCAGCATAAATCAGGTTTTGGTGCCAAGCCTGTTCAATGCCGAGTTTGTGCTTTTGTCGGGTGATGATAAGGAACTAAAGCGCTGGACTGTTGAAAACGAGCATTTCGACGCAGAACGTAATATGGTGCGCTACTATTACGACGGCGAAGTTGAACAAGGATGCAAGTTGCGTATTGTGCAGATAGACTTGCATTTCAGCAAGTCTGGCGCACGTGAGGCCGAAGACTTCATCACCCTTATTGACAACTATTTCAATACCGACGCACGGCTCAATATGATAGAGCAGGAACTGGATTTGGTGCGAACTGATACGATAGAACTTTTGGAGCAGTTCCGTCAGCAAACTATCGACAATGTGGCTGTATTCAACAGTATCAAGTCGGCACATTACAGTACGAAACTCGATTTGGAGAATAACGATCCTATCAGCCTGCTGTCACATTTAAGCCGTGCCGAGCAGTTGAACCGAAACATTAAGAAGAAGGTCGAATATGCCTTGAACCATATGTGGGAAACATACTATGCAAAGGGTATGGATTACCTGAACTGGGGTAAGGGTGACAAGGCTGAAGAAATGTTCGGCAAGTCGATAGAGGCAAAGCCGAATTATGCGCCGCCGCATTATCAACTGTCGCTGATGGACTTAGACGCCAAACTTTACGACAACGTGCTTGACACCTGCGCCCGCGTGGTGACAGATATGAATCCAGATTCCGACACACGCTACAACACCATAAAGTTGGCTGAACGCGTAATGTACATCTTCATTGATTCCGTAAACGGTTACATATCAAGGCAAGACGTCGAAGGCGGATTCAGGATGCTGACAGTGTGCAAGGATTATTGCAAGCGCATAAAGGGAATAAGGACTTTTGAAGAGTTCGACCAACTGTCGGCCGCATTGTACGGCACAATCCACAGTAAACTCATTAAGCAGGCGCAAGATCTGTTTGCCGAAAAGAAACTGAAAGAAAGTACAATATATGCCGACTCTGCCGCTCAGTTGCGTGCCGAATATCCGAATTTCGACATCGATTCAAAATCCGAAATCAAACTACTGAACGACTTGTATGTCGCTTGGATTGACTATGGCAAGTCGGTTTCAGTTGAACAGCCCGAAGAAGCCCTGCAGGCATTCGATCAGGCAACAGCGATATGCCGTAAATATACATTTGTCGAGTGCTCGGCCGAACTCGAGAAATTGGCTTTTGAAAGTCGCACTCACAAATATGCGCAACTGTTGGCCGAAGTGAGCGCCGTTGTTGAGGAAGAGTTTGCCGATTCGGCTTTGGTGCTGTTAGGCAGTGCCGAGGCATACCGCCAAAAATGGGAATTGCAGAAATTGGCTTTGGCCGATGAGTTGGCGACAGCCGCTTATCAGGTGAAATACGACGGCCTGATGCACGAGGGCGATGATGCAATGACGCGCAAGCAGCCTCGCGAGGCATTGGCATTTTACGCATCGGCATTGGCAATAAACAAGTCGCAGCCTATTGTGGCCGACACTGCCTGGGTTGCAAAGAATAAGAAGGCATCAGTCTTGTACGTTGTGCAATTGTGCAATTTAGGCATATCTTACGCAAATGCATTGCAGATGGGATTATCGAAAAAAGAGATTGAACATATGCGCTTT
>CALCFP010000055.1 GCA_937900725.1 uncultured Bacteroidota bacterium
ATGCGCCCGAGCCAAGCACGATTATCGACTTGTCGTTCTTATAGGCGTAACTGATGCTGTGTTCAGTCTCGCCGTAAGTCATATACAGGTAGTTGGTGAGTTCAGGATGTTCAGAAGCCACTGTGTTGATACGGCGTACGGCTGGCAAGATGTTGTTTTTCTTACGCAGGTCGCGGACACGCAGCAACTCCTTTTCCAATGTGCCCGAAGGCTTTTCAACGTAGCGTGCAATCTGGAAGTCGGAGAATCCCAGACGTTTTGCCTCGCGGAGCACGTCGGCAGGAAGGTCCTCAATCTTGTTGTATTTTTCGAGGACTTTTGTGTAATCGACAATGTTCTTCAGTTTGTTGATGAACCAAACGTCTATCTTGGTAAGTCCCTCGATGCGCTCTGGGGTATATCCTTTTTCAAGAGCCTTGGCAATAGCGAAGATACGCATATCGGTAGGATGGCTAAGTTCCTTGTCGAGGTCGTCGAATTCGATGTCGTTGTTGCCTACAAATCCGTGCATTCCCTGTCCTATCATACGCAGGCCCTTCTGCATTATCTCCTCGAACGACTTGCCGATTGACATTATCTCGCCGACAGACTTCATACTTGAGCCAATCTGACGGTCGACACCTACGAACTTGCTCAAGTCCCAACGCGGGATTTTTGCTATGATGTAGTCGACAGAAGGAGCGACGTAAGCCGAATTAGGCGTACCCATCTCGCCAATCTGGTCGAGTGTGTAGCCCAAAGCCAACTTGGCGGCCACAAATGCCAGCGGATAGCCAGATGCCTTTGATGCCAATGCTGAAGAACGGCTCAGTCGGGCGTTTATCTCGATGATTCGGTAGTCGTTGGTCTGGGCGTTGAATGCGTACTGTATGTTGCACTCGCCCACGATTCCTATGTGGCGGACGACCTTCTTGGCAATTTCCTGAAGCATTGCAATCTGATCCTTGCTCAAAGTGATGATTGGAGCGATTACGATGCTCTCGCCAGTGTGTATGCCAAGCGGATCGACGTTTTCCATTGGAACGACAGTGAAGCAGTGGTCGTTGGCGTCGCGTATAACCTCAAATTCTATTTCCTTCCAACCCTTAAGCGACTCTTCCACAAGAATCTGCTTTGAATAGGCAAGCGCATTGTTGCAAAGGTCGAGGAACTCCTGCTCGTTGGTGCTGATGCCAGAGCCAAGTCCACCAAGTGCGTATGCTGAACGCACCATGACAGGGAAGCCAAGTGTGTGGGCCTCGTCGAGAGCGTCTTCAATAGTTTCTACCGCACGTGAGACCGGAGTCTTTGCGTCGATTTCCTTCAGTTTCTTGACAAACAGGTCGCGGTCTTCGGTAATCATAATTGCCTCAACCGAAGTGCCTAAGACCTTTACACCGTACTTGTCGAGCACGCCCGACGTGTAAAGAGCGGTACCGCAGTTCAGCGCCGTCTGTCCGCCGAATGCCAAAAGAATGCCGTCAGGCTTTTCCTTTTTAATTACTTCCTCAACAAAATACGGTGTTATAGGAAGGAAGTAAACCTTGTCTGCAACACCGTCAGATGTCTGAATGGTTGCAATGTTTGGGTTTATCAACACTGTTGAGACACCCTCCTCGCGCATAGCCTTCAAGGCCTGCGAACCTGAATAGTCAAACTCACCTGCTTGACCAATTTTCAACGCTCCCGAACCTAACAGGAGCACTTTCTTTACTTCTTTCATATTCTTCTATTTTGCTGTATAACTATTGTCGTTGTTAAAAATCAAGCGAACCTGACGATTTATGAAAAAGCGGAACGCCCTGTCAGCAAAAATGGTGCTGATTACTGAAAAATGTCTGGCGTCCATATTGTTTTCCATAAGTCTTAATATTGAATTTTGTCAGTTAATTCGGGGAAATGCTGCGTCAAGGATTGTGCCACATTTTTTGGTGTAAACCCGCTCCTGATTACGACCAGGATTGTGTCGTTGCCTGCTATAGTGCTGATTATCGATGGCGTGTGAAGGTCGTCGATAGCCTGCGAAATTGGCTGGGCGAACGCTGGCACTGTCTTTATGACAGCAAGGTTTCCAGAAAACTCAATTGAAATGAACCCGTCGAGCGACGAAGCCGACTTTTGCTGTGCCACTTGGCCGACTACGCCATTCTGCAAAGTGTAAAGATAACGGCCGTCGCTTGCAGGACGCTTAAACACCTTCAGCAGTTTCAAATCGCGCGAGAGGGTTGCCTGTGTGACCGAACAACCTTTGGAAATGAGTAGTTGAAGAAGTTTATCTTGTGAGTCAACTTCCTCATTCTGAATGATGTTTGTTATCAAGGCCAAACGTCGGCTTTTGTTTTCCATTACAGGATTTTTTTGATTCATTCAGGGTACAAATGTAAGTTTTTTTATGCAGTGAATAGTAGCCCGTTGACAGTTTGTTGACAAAATAAGAAATGCACTTATTGATTTAGAATTTAGAATGTAGGATTTAGAATGTACTTCCGATGGTCCCGATGGCTATCGGGATCGGGAGTAGGATGTAGGATTTAGGTCGTTGGTCACTAGTTGCTGGACGGTTGTCTTTTGTCTTTTGTCCAACGTCCAATGTCTCACGATGACTATCGGGATTTCCAACGTCTTTTGTCTTAAGTCTCAATTCAATTCATTATTCCGATATTATAAATTTGTTACTTTTGCGCGCACAAAAAAAAGTTATGATTATTGCAGTCAACACACAGACACTGTTGAAGAACAAGTTGGAAGGATTAGGCAGTTTCACTGACGAGATTCTTTCACGTATGGTAAGGAACCATCCTGAGCACAAGTTTGTTTTTATGTTTGACCGCGACTGGGACTCTTCATTCATCTATGCAGACAACATAATTCCGGTAAAGACCATACTACCATCGCGTCACCCGATACTGTGGTACTACAATTTCGAATATGCCGTTCCAAAAATCATAAGCAAACACAAGGCAGACATTCTACTTTCAACTGACGGATATATGCCTATGAAGCCTAAAGTGAAGACGTACAATATAATTCACGATATTGGCTTTGTGCATCAGCCTAAAAACCAGCCACCACTGACCAGCAAATACTACAACAAGTATTTTCCGATTTTTGCGCACAATGCAGATAGGCTCGGCACGGTTTCAGAATACTCTAAGGCCGATATTTCAAAGACATGGAGTATCAATCCCGACAAAATAGATGTTATATATAATGGTGTAAAGACCATATTCTGCCCCATAAGCGAAAGAGAACAGGCGAAAGTGCGCGACAATATTTCCGACGGATGTCCTTTTTTCCTGTTTGTTGGCTCGCTAAACCCTCGCAAAAACATTGAAGGATTGCTCCGTGCTTTCGACCAATTCAAGGAAAAAGGGGACTTCAACCACAAGTTGGTGATTGTAGGCGAATGCATGTGGTCAATGTCATCAATTGACCACGAACTTGAGCACATGAAACACGCAGAAGACGTTGTATTCCTAGGCCGTCTGCAACCAGCCGAACTGCAAAATGTTGTAGCAAGTGCGTACGCCTTGGTTCTGGTATCCTTTCTTGAAGGATTTGGCGTTCCACTGGTGGAGGCCATGAACTGCGATATCCCTGTCATCACGTCAAACTGCACATCGATGCCCGAAGTAGCAGGCAATGCAGGGTTGCTTGTCAATCCATATTCCGAAGAAGAAATTGCCGATGCAATGATTCAAATGGCTACCGACAAAAACTTGAGGTCAACATTGGTTGAAAACGCAAAAGCGCAACGCGAGAAGTTCTCGTGGGACAAGTCGGCCATCGATTTATGGAACGGCATTGAGAAAATGCTGGAATAAATTCACACATAAAAAAGCCGATTGCACAAAGTGCAACCGGCCCACTATTCCATTTCTGATTGTCATTTCCTAAGTTTCTTGAGTGCGGCGTCGAGCGCCTCACCACGAAGGTTTACAGCAACCACTACACCCTTGTCGTCGATTAGGACATTTGTAGGGACACTAGTTATGCCATACTGCTTTGCCACAGCATTATTCCATCCTTGAAGGTCGGAAACGTGAGTGTTCCACGACAGATGGTCGGCCTCAATGGCTGCAGCCCACTTATTTTTGTCTGTATCAAGCGACACGTTCAAGACAACAAACTTCTTGCCGTTTTTCAGTTTTTGGCCCTTGTACTTTTCATAGACAGCCACCACATTGGGGTTCTCACGACGGCAAGGACCGCACCACGACGCCCAAAAGTCTAGCAAGACCACCATTCCTCTAAATTGCGAGAGGCTCATCTGCTCGCCATTGATAGATGTCTGCGTGAAATCAGGTGCCATATCGCCAACTTTCACATTCTGCGCATTAGCCATCATTGTTGCGACGGCCAACATCATAATAAAAAGGATTCTTTTCATTTTCTTACAATAATAATGTGCCCGAAATATATGAAAAATGAGCCATCATTTCACTCTCATGCCGTGCAAATAAGTCATATCGACTGCCAGGTCAGGAAGGTTAGGCTGGTACATAGTAGTGATGTTCTCGCTTGTAACTATGAAATCGGCCCACTTGCCCACCTCGAGGCTTCCTTTGACATTCTCATCGAACTGCGAATATGCTGGCCATATTGTCATAGCCTTCAGCGCCTGTGTGGGTGTCATTGCCTGGCTTTGCTTGTTGTTTGCCCTGCGCTTTTCCTGCCTTATGGACGAATAGTAAACAGACATGGGGTTCAACTTGCCGAATGGCACATTGGTACCACAAACTATTCCTTGATTCTGGTCGAGAAGTTGCTTCCATGCAAAAGATTCCTTTATATGCCTGCGGTCAAAATTCTCCTTTATGAAATTGACGTTCACCTTAAACTGCATTGGCTGGACTGATGGTATAATATTGAAATAAGCCAGTTTGCGCAAATCCTTATGAGATATCATGTGAAGGTTTTCTATTCGCCAACGCATTCCGTTTTTGTGAGGCAGAATATTGGCATAAGTGTTAATTGCAAGCCGCGCGGCCGAATCGCCCACGCAACCCACACATACTTGGAACCCATGGTCGTAAGCCAGTTGACAAATGTTCATCAGGCTATCGGCGCTAATGGTCAGCGTACCGTTGTTACCATCGCGTCCATAAGGTTCGAGCATTACGGCCGATTGTTGAGATAGCCGTCCATCGATGTCAAATCCCACGGCCAGCACCTTCAGGTTCTCAGTATAATACGGGACCTTGTTGATGTATTCTTCAATATTTTCGGCTGAAGGTTCAAGTATGGCATATACCGGCATCTTGAGTGTGCCTTCAACTTGCATTCTGTCTATCAATTTAATGAACCTTGATTGTGCACCAAAGTCGGTTGTCGATGTGATGCCTACCTTGAAGCAATTTTGCTCAGCCTGCTGAAGCAGCAATTCCATCTCACTGTCGGCTGGTTCAGGAATGCAACGTGAGGCCGCTTGCGCCTCGGCCCCGCTGATGATGCCATTTGGCGAATTGAGACTGATTTTTGCTTTTTTGACAAATGCATTGTTTACAATTGCGGACATGTAGCCTGAAGTCCAAATAAAAACAGGTGTCTGGGCGAAAAACTTGTCAAGCAACTCGTTGTCTGTCATTTCACCTTCATCAATAAACGACGGGTTAAGATTTCTGGCCACAATCCACTTGCCGGGATTTTTCTGCTGATAATCGGCAAGCAAACGGATAACAGCATTAAGGCTGTCGGCATCTGCCAAATCAATTTGTGAAAGCGAAATGGCATATTGAACGAAATGGGCATGAGCGTCGATAAAGCCTGGATACACAAATTTTCCCTTGAGTTCGAGTATGCTGTCTGACGTGTACCTGGCCATTATGTTGGCGTCATTGCTTATGGCGACAACCTTCCCGTTTTTGACCGCGGCGCTCTGCATCACAGTAAAACTATTATTGACTGTATATATCTTGGCGTTCCTGATAATCAGGTCGGCAACCTCCTTATGTTGGCAACTTGTGGACAACAATCCCACAGCAATAGCAAAAGCAATATGTTTCAGTTTGGCAATCATCTCTCTGCGTCTAAAAAACAAAAAGTAATTTAGAAATAATTATTGAAACGTACACGTTATGCACACCACAAATTTAGAACTTACTACAGTTTGGCGTCACAACGAATAAACATTTATATAAATTTGTATCGATGGAAGAAATAACCGCATCACATTTCTAAACAAATCAAAAACTTAAGCCAATGGCACCACTTATTTTGAATGCAACTGAAGATACACCAGAAGTAATCTTCGACCCAAACACAGGAAAACTTTCAATGACAGGCACTTCAATACCAGAAAATGCGCGCAAATTTTACGATCCGCTGATTGCATGGCTCGACGAATACTCCAAAAATCCGTCGGAAATCACCTCATTCAGTTTCAACTTCAAGTATTTCAACACTGCTTCGACAAAATATCTGTTCGACATAATGGTTTTGGCAAAGGACATTTCAAAGAATGGCAACTCGCTTGTCATAAACTGGTATTTTCCTGAAGATGATGACGATATGTATGAGGCAGGATTGGGTTTCTCAAAAATGCTTCGCTACCCTTTCAACTTTGTGAAAGCATAACTCTTATTTCCTCAAAATACTACGCCACAATTGCACTGCCAGTTGTGGCGTTTTTTATTCTACTACAACTCTTTGCGACCTGTCGTCCACTTTTACAATGTAAATGCCAGATGTTGGCACTTTAATTTCCGTGCATTCGCAATTACCTGTGTTTTTGTAGATTAGATACCCGACCACATTAAACACCGATATCTCAAATTTGGCATTTTCAACAATTATGGTTCTGTTGACTGCGTAAACCTTTGGATTTGAGACACTGGCATCGTCAACGACATCAACCCCGCCAATGACATTGACATAGAATTGGAACTTGCTTCCTGAATAATTGACTGTCAACATCTTTGAACCGACAAATTCACTGTCAAAGCCTGTCACCATAGAGCCGTCAACAGCGACAGACACCGTAGAATCGTTGCTATATGTCACGTTGATAGTCGCTCCGTTCAAATCAAGCGTGTCGCCAATCTGATACATGAGTTTGTACGGCAACGACGAAATAGATACCGACTTGACAGTAGCAGGATTTACAGGTCCGAAATTTGGCAACGATATGCTGAACATTGTGATGCAGTTGTCAATCTTGACAATGACAGTCTGTGATTCCGCCACCTGTGTATTTCCGACAATCATTTCATTTTTCATAGGCACTACCACCGACACGCCGTTGCTGTATTTTACATTGAGCATTCCGCCCGTCAAATCAAGCGTATCGCCCAAATTGTATGCCAATTTTACAGGAAGCGACACAACGGATATAGATGTGGCCAACTGAATTTCCGTCGGCTTTTCTTCATCTGCATTTATGGTGATTTCAAAAGACACTGTATGTTTTTCAAATTCAAGGACTACAATCTGCATTCCTGCAATCCGGCTGTCGAAAGAGACAACCATAGCGCCACGCATTGATACAACCGCCGTGGAATCGTTGCTGTATGTCACATTGAGCATTCCACCTGTCAAATTCAAGGAATCGCCTACAGTGTACACCAACTTGTCGGGATTTTGTGCAATGCTGACGGCAGTGACGACGACATTATGCACGGTGTCAGGAATGTAAGGTATGGTATCTATTGTATGTGGCACAGTGTCTTTAGGCTGAACTGTAAGCCTCACGTCGGCAACTGTAGTTTGGCTTACGGAAGCGAACCGTAGCAATGTTGAATAATCGCCACTTTGCAGGTTGTGGCTGTCGATGGTCAAATTGATTGTGTCCGTCATACCCTTTGGTATGTCACCTTCGGTCTTGTCCATAGACAACCAGGCAACTTGCGGTTCGGCACTGACAATGAAAGAATTGTCACAATCGCCAATATTTGACAACACTATTTTGCTTACGCCAACTGTATCGACTTTTTGAAAGACATCAACCGTTACAGGCAAGAGTTTGAGCAACGGACCATTTCCATTTAGCACTATGTCTTTTTTCAATGGCTGGCCATCAACCACAGTAACCTCAACGGTTTGCGAGACATAACCTTCGGCACTGAATGTCAATTTGTAAGTACCTGACTTCAACAAGCGGTGATAGTCGCCAGCGCGGGCATCAGTCTCAACCCACGAGTTGTCCTTGTCAAAGCCATCTATGGTGACAGTTGCATTCAACGGATTGCCATAAATATCAGTGACTGTGCCATGGACGCCGTTCAAGCCATCGGAAAAATAATTAAGCAACGACCTGTAATTGCATTCCCAGATATATGGAAGGGTTGAGCCGCTGACTGTTTTAGACGAACTGATTTCAATAGTAGCCTCACGGCAATGTGCGTAATAATTGGCATAATCCTGCTGGCTACCTTTCACAGAGTACCACATGTATCCGTTGGTAAGCCCATTGGCATGATTATAGCAATCATCAGAAAAATAACCTGACCCGCCGCACTTTTGCGCGGTATCACGATATGCGCCGCCAACCATCCTCCACCAAGCCTCGTCAGATGTAGATTTCTTCCATGTGTCCCACGGATAATTGAAACATTCATTGTTTGCGTGAATGTTTGCCGACAATGTAAAATGATGTTTTTTGAAAAAATCCATCATTGCCAAAGTCTCTTGCTGCCAATCATCTTCATATGGATGTGGCGCAGTACCGTCTATGTGAGGAAAATCCCTGTTCAAGTCAACTAAATTGGCATTGCCACGCGTGGAACTGCTAATTTCATTGTTTCCTCCACGGTACATTCCATCGGGGTTGTACAGAGGCAAAATCCAAAGTTCGGCATTGTCGACAAGGTTGGTTACGTTATCAATCTTATGGTAGTTTTCAAGCAGATATTGGCACAAGTGAAGCACTGTCACCATACACACTTCCTCGTCACCGTGCATTGAGCCAGTACAAAGCATTTCAGGCTTTGCTGTGCTATCGTCATTTACGTCAGACGAAATTTTCACTGACAGGAGCCGTCTGCCTGAAGCCAATGTCCCAACAACCTCCAACTTACATATTGACGGAAAGTCGGCTGCAAAATTCTGCATAATAGAGTCATAGACGGAATATGTAGGGTATCTATCCCATTTTTGCATGTCGCTGACCGTTTTTGCCATTTCATATGTCAATTTCGATGCATTTTTGTCGGGACAGAGTTCGTATTCAATGCCCGTTTGCCTGAATGTCGCCATCTCCTTCGGACTTGCATAAGCCCAAACCTTCCCATTGTCAACCTTGTCTATGGACAACATTTGCGAAAGGCTGTCAACTGCCGCCGATATTTCAATTTCTATGCTGTCTGA
>CALCFP010000056.1 GCA_937900725.1 uncultured Bacteroidota bacterium
GTTTGCATATACGGGTTTGGAAAATATCTATTTGCCTGACAAATTGAAAGCACTAAATAAAGGATTATTCGATAATTGCAATAATCTGAAATATGTTACAATTTCTGCAACAACTCCTCCTGCTATTGCATCAGGTGCATTGCCTCATAATAAATTAACAGTTACGGTTCCTTGCAATCATATAGGAGTTTATGAAGAATCAGAATGGGGCAAATATTCCAACTTGACCTTTGCTGAGGATTATTTGTTCAATTTTACAGCGGTTGCCAACGATACGGCTATGGGCACGGTCGAAATTTTGCGACAACCTGACTGCTCTACTGATGCGCATGTAAAAGCAACTGCTAAAGCGGGCTACAAGTTTATTATATGGGATAATAAATCAACATCAGCCGAAACGTTTTATTCTGTAAGAGAAACCGTATCGTTTACTGCATATTTCGCACCTGCTGAAGCTGATGTTACAATTTTACCAGTATGCTCTGCTTATTGGTACTATGATGCAGGGTCAAAAACCCTTACCGTTTGCGGTTATGGCTGGGGCGATTTTGGAATATATGCCAATAAAGGCGGTTGGGGAGATTTGCCTACAACTGAGGTTGAACATGTGATTATTAATGAAGGAGTAACCTCAATAGAAGAAACGGTTTTCCAGAATTTCACTAGTTTGAAAACAGTGAAATTGCCGTCAACGCTCAAATCAATTGGTGAATATGTGTTCAATAAGTGTGGCAATCTTGAATCAATAAATATACCAAACGGGGTGGGAACAATTAAATATGCGACATTTGGCAATTGCACCAGCCTTAATAAGATTGCTTTGCCTGCATCAGTCAGCAAAATTTCAGAAAAAGCGTTTTATTATTGTACGGCACTCGACACTGTAAAATGCAAGTGTCCTGTAATGGTCGAGTTGGAAAATAACGCATTTTCAGGCGCCAAAAACGTAAATGTGGTTGTTCCTTGCAATACTGTTGATAAATACACAAATGACGAAGGCTGGAAACAGACTGGATTTACAATTGTTTCAGACTCGCATGACGTTGTTGCCGATTCGGCCGTAGCCGCCACATGTGTTAAAAAAGGCTTGACAGAGGGCAAGCATTGTGCAATATGTGGCTTGGTGCTTGTAAAACAGGACGAAACACCTATTGTAGAACATGTCATCGTTGTAGATACAGCGGTAGCCGCAACATATTTCGATTCAGGTCTGACCGAAGGCAAACATTGTTCTGTCTGCGATACTGTATTTGTAAGACAAGAAGTAATACCTGCATTTGGCAAAGTGCCAAGCGAAATTGTTGCTGAAGATGCAAGTGAAGACGTGAACCTTACGGTTGGCAATTGTGGCGAAAATGCAAAGTGGAGCTACAATCCGCTTACAAAAACCATAACTATTAGTGGTACAGGTAGCATGGATTCATATAAGAATGTTAGTGGCGATATATGGAACACTGAGATAAACTCGCCTTGGTACGCTTGGCGCAACGATATCGAAACCGTTGTGATAGAAGAGGGCATTACTTGCGTAGGCAGAAACGCATTCTATGATTGTGACAGCCTGAAAAATGCCTATCTGCCTTCTACTTGTACTGATTTCGGACAATCGACGTTTGCTGATTGCAATAGTATGCAAACACTTGTTGTAAAAGCGCCTAGGATATGGCAAGCTAATGAATTTTGCTTCTGTAACTATGATATTTGTACTCTATACGTACCAAATAATTTGTTAAACTTATACTCAAACGATATTATTTTCAGCAAGTTCTCGAATATAGTCGGTATCAATTCAATAAGCATCGATGGCAGCATATCTAACGGAACCGTTGCAACTGACAAGAATTACTGCATTGATGGCGAAGATGTTAAAATAACTGTAAAACCTAAGTTTGGATACTCTGTAGATACGGTAAAGGTAAATGGAGAACCATTGCAAAAATCGGTTGCAGGCTATGTAGTCAGCAATGTAAAAACCAATATTGAAATTACAGCATCATTTGTTTTGTCAACCGAAGGTGAATGTGGCGATAACCTGGTTTGGAATTATGATATATTAAATAAAACACTCACAATCAGCGGAACAGGTGCTATGTATAACTATGATCTGAAAAATGTTCCATGGAGAATCATTGGCGATGAGTATGGAATATCAAGTGTTATAATTGAGAAAAATGTAGAATATATTAATGATAAAGCACTATTAGTTTGCGATAGTGCATCTATCTATTGTAAGGCTGAGTCAGAACCAGAAACATGGCATTTCAATTGGAATGTCAATAATCGTCCAGTAGTTTGGCATGCAGCTGGCCAAACAATATCAGTTTCCGCTAACATCGCATCGGCAGGAACTGTAAAGGGCAGTGGAATTTATGTCTCAGGTCAAACCGTAATCATAGCAGCTACTCCTGCATCTGGATATGAGTTCATAAAATGGAGTAATGGCCTGACGAATCCTATAGAAAAGATTACATTGTCATCAGATACTGCCATTGTCGCCGAATTCAAGTTGGTCCGTTTTTCAAAAGACGGTTTATACTACGTTGTTGTAAACGATACACTTTCTACGGTGGAAGTTACCTATGAACTTCATACCGATTTCAATAATTATTCAGGCTTTACGGAAATATCAGTTCCTGATAAAGTGGAATTTGGAGGTGTGACATATACTGTGACAGGTGTTGGCAACGAAGCCTTCGACCGTTGTATGATTTTATGTTCAGTGACTCTCCCAAATACGATTGTAACTATTGGCGATAATGCGTTTAATGATTGTTATATGCTAGCTTCAGTCAATATACCCAAATCAGTAGAAAGTATTGGCGAAAGTGCATTTTATAATTGTAATGTTTTGTCGTCAGTAGAAATACCTTCATCGGTTAAAACGATTGGCTGGTATGCATTTGGAGGTTGCTGTGATTTGACAATCACTTGCGATTTCAACTCGAAGCCTAATGGATGGGATGTAAGCTGGAATCCAGAAGACAGGCCAGTAATCTGGTTGGGTGGAGATGATGCTATCACTGAAGCTGTTGCTTCAAATATTGTAATATATGCTCACCACAACGTCATAGTTGTAGAAAACGCAAATGAAGAAATATACGTATTCGATGCCGTTGGGCGCATTGTGTGCAAACGTACAGAGTGCAACGGCAGTACTAAGTTGCTGATGAATCATCCAGGACTTTACATTGTGAAGGTCGGCGCCGTGGCGCAGAGAGTTATGGTTCAGTAAACAGGCCGAATATATGGACAAAAGACAGGAGGCAACTTGTTTGCTTCCTGTCTTTTGTTTTTATGGCAATCATCGGATTGTTATCGCCCGATTCTCATCGTCTCTTGTCCTGGAAGTGTAGAACTTTGATTGTCAGTTAAAAAAAACTTATTTTGCTTTTTGGGGCGCACCAATAATTTCAGCGTTGGGCAAGGGCAGTGTAAGTCTGGTTGCGTCAACCGACGACAAGGCAGAATTCTCGTACGAGATTGAAAGTGGCATTGTTGAGGTTAAGAATAATAAAGTCAACGTGCTTATTGAAAAATAGTTGCATTTCCTTTGCAATATCAATGAGCCGGGCGACTTTGGTTGCCCGGCTTTTTTTGTGATGGCAGGTTTTGTTGCGCATAAAAAAGGCGGAAAGCAATGCTGCTTTCCGCCTTTTGTGCTATTGTCGATAGTCAATTGACTATTTCTTTGCCTTTATTTCAATGTATGTGGTTCCCATTTCCGACCAATCACCATTGTCGTCACATACTCTGAATTCAATTTTTTGCAAACCATCGCAGTCAAATATGTAACCCATCTTCTTCAATTCGTTTGTAACTTTATAAACCTCTCCGTTGCTGTTGGTTATGGTATATTCGTATTGCACAATGTGTCCGCCGAAATCGCTGTCTTCGTCATAAGCTTCGGACATGTCAATTAGAACTTCGCGACTGTCAAGATTGCCAACCAAAGACACCTTGCATTTTGCTACAGGCTTCTTGTTTGTGAAGCTGGTAATGATAAACCTAATCTTGGTCTCTTTGCCATATATGTCGGTTGCAACAATTGTTCCTTTGCATGAATCTACGTTGTGAGTTGTTATGAAAAATTCGTTGTCACCAAATTCGAAGTCGAAATCGCCAACCTTGTCAATAAGGAAAATTCCATTTCCATTTTGTTCGGGGTCGGACAAATTAAAATTAAAAGATGCTTCCTGATCTACTTTGACGAATCCCGTCAATAGCACGCTGTCGCCAGTAGTTGTCCACATCAAATTTGGGGCTTTGTCTTGTTCATAGAAGTAATCTTTGCTATTGCAGCTAGCAAACAAGATTACACACGCTGTGATTATAAGCGATTTTGCGATTATGTATGTTTTTCTCATTGTCATTACCCTCCATTAGTTGAATTTTCTGTTCGCTTTGTTACCCATGCCAGGAAGCATCCAACTGCCTCCAAGACCAAATAATGGCGATATGCTGCCTGTTTTACTTAAACCAAACGTTTCTTTGGCTTCAGCAAAAATGCTCCAATCAGTGTTAATGTAGTAAGTTACCTTGAATCCCATTTCACCCATAAGCATAAAAGTGGTTTTGCTTTTGTCCTCCACTTTGCTTTTCATATTGTCTAATCCCAATTGGCATCCTATCAAGCCTTCCAAATAGAACATATTGTATATGCTGGTAATGTTCAGGACCATTTGATTGTCCAATGTGAACTTGGTGAATTTTGTGTAGTCATGTTTACCTCCCATGATATTCAATCGTGAGTCTAAGCTTATCATGTTTGAGAAGCGATAGTTCTCGCCTATAAAACCGCCGTATGATTCGTGACTAATCAATCCTCCAGCAGAAACATTCATGACGCCTTTTATACGGTTTATTGGTGCTTGTGCATAAGAGTTATCTACTACAAAAACCAGGGAAATGGCGACGATTGCCGCCATTTTCCATTTATCAATCCTTATTTTCATTATTTATTATATCGTATTAGTATTTAACAACTTTTGTTCTATTGATGTTGCCATCATTCTCGACAGACAAGATATAGATGCCTTGAGGATAAGGTGTCATATCTATTTCTACTGTTTCATCTTCGTTCGACACAAATAACACTTTGTTTGTTTCGTCATACAAAGTGACTTTTCCGCTTTGTTGCATTTCAACAGTAAGTTTATCTTTGACAGGGTTAGGATATACTTTGTAGTTTGCTGCAATTTCTCCATCAATGTCGACGCCACCGCCAAGCCAGCCTTCTGCAGTTATGAATTTTTCTTTCTTCAGGGTTTCAGTACATCCTTCCTCGCTAATAATAGTTAAGGTTACATCGAATGTGCCTTGTTCGTTGTAGTAGTGCCATGGATTTGCATTGTTTGAACCGTCAGAGCCATCGCCAAAGTTCCAGGTGCAAGTTTCATACTCGTTGCTTTCGTTGTCAAAATGAACCACATCACCAGCTTCTATTGATAATTTTGAGCATGTAAATGCCGGGTTAAGTTCTACTATTGTGAGATTAATTGTTTTTACACCTGTTTTATTCATGTTATTGTCGTATGAAGACAATAAAACGGTGGTGTTTTGTGTCAGGTTGTTTATTTCCAGATTTTTGCTTGTGGCCAATAATTTGCCATCGGCTGCAGTCCATTTAAATGTGGTGCCAGTTGTATCATCGACGCTGACAGACACATCTTCGCCATAGCAATAGCGATTTTTGAGATTGTTAATCTTAAAGTCTGTTTCTTCAACAACAATCTTTACAATGTTGCTGGAGTCTTCCGTACAATAGTTAACAGCTGATCTATAGAACATTGTTGTTTCTGTAATGGCTTCTGGTTGATAATCTTTCCCTGTTGCTCCGGCTATTGCTTCAAAGTTCTTTTGGCTTTCTGTCTTCTTGTACCATTGGTATTGGAAAGCTGAATCGTATATAGCATCAGTTACACTCACTATCATAGATGGAGTATTACCATATTTAATGGTGTCTTCTTCAAGATGGTTTTTGCCTATGGCTATTTCCCCTGGCAATATTTTGTCGAGTATGGTAATAAGTATAGGATCTGTGTCAATGTATTTGCCATTTGGCAAATATAGTCTGGCTTTGAAATATGTGCTGACCTTTAATGTCTGGTCGCTATCAAATGTAAGTGTTGTGCCCGATTCATTTTCCAACTGTCTGAAAGAAGTTTCGTCAATAGCCTTGGCAAACCATGAGAATGCGGTATATGTCTCGTTGCCAATGTTGTTGATGGAGATGTCGCCTGGCACAGTATTGTAGCAAATGCTCATGCCTGTTCCGTTGTTCAGGATAGGTCCGTTAGGTTTGTTTGGATCGTCAGTGTCGTCGGGATCATCAGAATTGATAACAGTCAGCAACAAAGAATCGCCATAAATAGTGCTTTGGCAAAAATTGTCGGTTATTCTATATCTGAAATATGTGTTCATTGTATAAGCGTCATGGTCAACTATGTACTTGTTGCTATCAGCGGAATTGATTTGCACCCAAGCATCATTATCTTCAGTCTTGTAATACCAAGAATAGGTATAGTGGTCTGAAGTGTTGTATAAAGTGTTGCTATACAATGTTGATGTTCCGGTATCTCCAATGTTTATTGATGCTTGATTTATGATAGTGGCCTCGTCGAATGAAATGCTGCCCTTTACTAAAGCTTTTCTTTGTGTGACACTGAAGTTGCCAGTTGCGTATCCGGACATTACGTCTGTACATTTGTCGTACACTTCTACAGTGTAAATAGTAGTTCCTTCAGTTTTTGTGCTTGAGCCAAAGTGGCTGTCGATGAGTGAATCGGTTGTACTCAAAACGATATTGTCAAAATCCACATAATTGGCAAACCATTTATATGAATAGTTGCCTTTTCCACCTTGTGCTTCAACCTTTAACGTGCCAAGTTGGTTGTTTGGACAAAGGATTTGGTCGCATGGTATGTTGAGTGTAAGTTGTGGTAATACAGTAACCTTTACTGTGTCGCTGTATCTAGCAACTTCTGGAATGTTAGTGTAATAGCAATATCTGACAAACCATGTTGTCTGTGTCAGTTCATATCCTTGCAAATATTTGCCGTCGCTTGCAACGGAATCAACATTTATCAGTTCGCCAAATGTGCTGTCTGTGAAATATTTCCATTGATATGAGCATTTCCCGCCGCCAATTGGGTCTTCTGCATTTATTAAATCAGCGAATTTAGATCCAAAGCAAATTGTTGTGTCGTTAGTGAGTAGTTTGCCTGGAAGTAATGGCAAAACGACATTGACTTCAAATGCTAATTTTTCCTGTGTTCCACTAATGTCGTATCTGCGGTATTTGGTGTTGATTGTTGGTGATACATTTATCATTGGGGTGTTTGCACCATCAATTACAACAAAAATGCCATTGTCGTTTTCGTCACATTTTTCCCAACGGTATGTGTACACGCCGTTGCCGCCTTGCGCTTCTGAACCGCCAATTTCTATCTCCTCTCCTGGGGTTAATATTTGAGGGCCGTTATTGCTGACTACGCCTGGAATGAGTTCTGGCAGCCATGCAATGGATACTTCCTCGCTGGTAAAAGGTTCTTCTGCGTCATCTGCAGATACCATGACTTTGTAGGTGTGGACTTCATTGTCTGTAGCACTGGCATTGACATGTGTCAAAGTTATGGTTTCAGTAGTTTGGCCGATAGCATTGCCATCTTCATGCCATACATAACTGTAATTTGTGCCGCCACTTACATTGGCTCTCAATTCAACTGCATCGCCACTGCTTACAGTTACATTTCCGCCAGAGATGATTGCATATAGACCAGGATGCCATACTATGACTTGACCAGTAGAAAACAAAGTGTCTTGATTGCTTACAATTCTACAGTAATAAGTAATAGTGGTGTCAGAATAAGCCTCTGTGACAAATGTGTTTGAAGTGGCGTCAGGAATCTCGTTGATGTCCAGTATGCCATTGGCAAGCCATTGGTATTTGTAAGAACCTTCACCAGCACCACCTTCTGCTGTACATGTGAGTGTGGCAGTTTCGTCTACTTTTGGTCTGGTAGATTCTATGCGTGCTGTGATTTTAGGTTGCCAAATTACATTAATGGCATTTGAGTACACGTCATATCCATTGGTGCCATTGTCGTCATTTATATAGGTATGTACTTTGAGCCTATACCAATAAGAAACCTTATTCCCTGATTGGGAATTGTCAAGTAATGCAATGGTTCCTGTCTTGCCAGCTATGTCAGTGAAGTTGTTGTTGTCTGAACTTGACTGCCAAGAATATGTCTTGAGTGGGCTGCCTCCAGTGATTGTTTCTATATTCAATGTTACTGATTTCCCGTATGGGCGCTCTGCACCAACTGCCCATTTATCTGAAACTTGTTGTATGGATGCTGTCGGCCTTGTGTAGTCCCACCATAGGTCTATGCTGTTGGTGCTGATTGTTTTGTCGATTGAAACAACCTTGCACAGGTATTTTTCGTGAACGCCATTTTTGTCAGCTCCAATTGTCAATATGTTGTTTGTCTCTCCAGGCAAAATTTGCTCATTCCCATTGTCGAAATACCATTGGTAAGAGTAGTTGCCATTGCCGCCTTCTGCTGTGCACGTCAAGGTTGTTGCCTGATTGGCTGTCAAGTTGAATGCTGTCCCTGCCCCTTCTGTACCAGATATTGATGCCTGAAGTTCAGGCGCCCAAGTGATGGTGATGATGTCTGATGTGACGGATACATTGTTGCTTGTAACAGTTACCTTATATTGATAGGTGTATTGGTTTGTGTTGTTGTCCGTTGTGTTTTGCGTAGTGGCAAAATCAGTCCAGTCTATGCCGGTGTGTTTGTATTGCCATTGATAAGTGTAATTTCCATTGCCTCCGGTGGCTGTACAGTTTAAGGTGACAGATGATCCGTTTGATACTGTTGTCCCGTTTTTGTCGGATGATGCAATGACGCTTAATACACCATACCAACTGATTGACGTTTGGTTGGATACTACTTCATAATTTGTGTTGTCTGTGCTGGTTACAACGCATTTATAATAATAAGTTTGAGCGTTGTTGCCAGATGAAGCAGTCGTTATAGTTGCATTGTTGCTGTTGGCAATTAATGTTGAATTATTTGGTGTGAAGTCTTTTGTAGTGCTTCTATGCCATTTGTATGTGTATGAACTTGCGCCTGCGCCGCCACTTGGGCTAACCGATAGAGTGACATTTTCGCCATTGTTTTTGGTTACACCGCCGCCAGAAATGTTGCCAACGGAAAGAGCAGGATTCCATTTTACTGTTGTTTCGGAAGTGTATGCTGAAGAACCAGTATTCTTGCCCTTGATAAGGCATTTGTATTTTACTGATTTATTTGCATATCCATTACCCCCAACAATAAGTGATGTGGATGTGGCGCCAGAAATGGCAGAACCGTCGGCATACCATTGGAAAGTGTAATTGCTTGCACTGCCATTGCCTCCGTCTCCATTGAATCCGGATACTGTCAATGTGGTGGTTTGCCCAGAAGCCAATGTGCAACCACCCGAAACAGTTCCTGCCGTTACTGCCGAATACCAATATGCTGTGTATCCGCTTGATGTGACACTTGCTCCATTGCTGGTTACTTTGCAATAGAATGTTTTACTTGTTTCTGTTGAATATGATGCGGTATACGACTTTGCTGTCGCTCCAGATATTTTGTAGCTGTCGCTAGTTCCTCCTGCATACCATTGATAGGTATATGAGCCATTGCCACCGGTAGGATTGGCTGTAAGGGTTACTGATGTGCCTATGGTGTTTTTGTCAGAACCGGAATTTGAAATAGTGGCAGATAGTGCGGGATTCCAAGATACTGTAAATGGAGAGGAATATACAGATGCGCCATTGCTTGTTACCTTTACTCTATAATACCATGTGCTATTTGAATTCGTTGGATGGTCATAGCGTGTGGTTGTAGGACTTGTTCCATCACTGGCATTCGTCCACGAACTTAAGTTGGAACTATACTGCCATTGATATGTATATGTGCCGTTTCCGCCACTTGCAGTGCATGACATACTAACACCTGTGCCATAAGGAACCGTCTTTCCACTTTGAGTACAGCTGGTGGTTACTGATAATGCTTTGTACCAAGTAACATAAGTTTGATTTGTTGTCAAAACATTAGAAGTGTTGTCAGAACTGTAAACCTTGCATTTGTAGTAATATGTCTGTGCATCTGTACTGCTCGATGTTGTCGTTATTGAAGCACTGTTGCTATTGGCAATTTTTGTCGATGAAGATGGCGTAAAGCCAGACGTAGTGCTTCTGTGCCATTCGTAAGTGTATGAACCAGCACCGGCGCCGCCACTTGGGCTAACCGATAGAGTGACATTGGTGCCATTGTTTTGGGTCACACCGCCACCAGAAATGTTTCCAACAGAAATAGTAGGATTCCATTTGATGCTGACAGTATTTGAATTTTTCACAGTGCTTATAACACTGCCTTTCACCTGACAATAATATTGTAATGTTCCATTAGCATAGCCGGAACCTCCTACGTTGCAAGAAGAACCGCTACCAAGCCAAGTGTCGGAAGATTCGCCAGATACAGCTTTCCTATACCAATTGTATGAAGCAATGCCTCCGGCGCCACTGCAAGTGCCAATGCGCAAAGTGGTGCTTCCTCCAGCGGGCAACCTGCTTTTGTCTGCTGTGGCTGTGCCTCCAGACAATGGATTATACCAATATACGGTGTGACCATCTGTGACTGTACTTGTACCGTCGTATGAAATTTTGCAGTAGTATGTCTTGCTGGTTTCTGAGCTGCTGGATGCAGTATATGTGTATGATGTGGCTCCAGATATTTTATTGCCTTCACTTGTGCCTCCTTCATACCATTGGTATTTAAATGATTCATATGACTCTATTCCTATAGATTCTGTTTTGATTGATAATGTTACCGAATTTCCTATGGTATTGTAGTCAGAACCTGCATTATCAATGGCACCCGACAATGTTTTTGGTAACCAAAAATTTAAGCCAGTATGACATGATTTTGAAACGTTATTGCTGGTAACTGTAACAATGTATGTCATCATTTGAATACGGCCATCTGTTCTATAATCTGAGCGTGTGATGGATGAACCGTCTCCAGGAATATCATATTGAAGAGTAGGTAAGTATATCGGAATATTAGTATATCGCCATTTATAAGTATAATTACCATTGCCACCAGTAGCAGTGCATGACAATGTAAGAGTTTCCCCATTTGTGAAAACACTTTTATTTGGTTTTTTATTTAATGTAACACTCAATTCTTTGTACCAACTAACTGCTGCTTGGTTTGACGTCACAGTATAACTGGTATTGCTAGAACTGTAAACCTTGCATTTGTAGTAATATGTCTGTGCCTCAGTACTGCTCGATGTTGTCGTTATTGAAGCGCTGTTGCTATTTGCAATTTTTGTCGATGAAGAAGGCGTAAAGCCAGATGTTGTGCTTCTGTGCCATTCGTAAGTGTAAGAACCTGCGCCGGCTCCGCCACTTGGGCTAACCGATAGAGTGACATTTTCGCCATTGTTTTTGGTTACACCGCCGCCAGAAATGTTGCCAACAGTTAATGCTGGATAGCACTTGACCTTTACAGTGTTGCTCGATACGATGTTGGTGTTATATGAATCGGAAACAGTGCATCGGTATTCTGTCTCGGTAGTGCTTGCTGTCACTGTTATGGAAGAAGAATTGCTTCCGCAGCTAGTCCAGCTGCCAGAGCTTGTCTTTGATTGCCAGCTATAGGTTTTGCTTGAATTTTTAAAGCTTCCCGATGTTGAACAGGATAAGACAGCCTTTTCTCCATAATTCAAAGTGGTTAATGTGCTGCCTAAGGCTCCGCTTGCCTTTGAGCCGGATACGCTTGCAGTTAGTGGTATGTAAACTGTAAATTGCGGTGAGTTGGATGAGTTGAATTTGGCATAATCTTGAGGTTTTTGGTTTAAGATGTTGTAGCAGTAGTTTTCTTTGTCTATACGGCGATAGTGAGTGCTGTATGCCGGTTTTGAAATGCTATAATCTTTTGTACTTACACCACAATTGCTATATCCTGTTGTTTTGTCTTCGTTTAGAGATGTTTGCCATGTGTATGTTACAATTCCCGAACTGTTGCTTGGAGCCTGAACGGTTAAGGCAAGCTTGTCGTTGTCTCCTAGTTTGGAACCAGTCCAAAGGGTTCCTCCCCATGTATAGTTGTCTCCTGGCCATGAATTGCTTGATTTGAATCCGTTGACATCTTTTACTGTGACAGCTACGGAATAGTCTTTGGTAGTACTATATGTAGTTGATCCAATTTTATAGCTGAAACTGACAGAAAGTTCCAATGTTCCATTGCCAGAACCCTTGTTGCCGTCAATTGTTACCGAAGTGTATGTGCTGCCGGCTGTTCCGGTTGTACCTGAAGTCGCCTTTATGTTGCCAGAGAGAGTCCATTTATAAGTTGCTGAAACAAAGGTGCCAAACCGAGCTTTCCAAGATTTGACAGCATTATATGTCTCTTTCCCATCGCCACCATAATTGCAGACAAATCCTTTGTTGGACGAATTGCCTTGAATATTAAAATTGTCAGCCAGGAAATGGTCCGCTGGTTCAATAATTGATTTGATGACAGTGCAATATGTGGAATTGCTAATTTGAGCATTGTTGTAAATTCTAACTGCAATTATTATATAATGAGTTGGGTTGTATCCGCTATTTTTTATTTTTAATCCAGTATATTCACCATTTGTATTAACAAGTTCTGTAGTTAAATGTGCGTAGCCGCTTTTATAGTCCCAATTGTTGGTGTTATCTCCATGCCAAGAAGAGAATTCAACATAATATCCATTATTTTTGGCTTTTTTTATGGATTCTTTCACCTCTTGGCTTAATTCAAGTGTGAAATTAGTTCCTGAATAATTAAATTTTTCCAATTCTTCATCAGGAAAAAGATGGGCACCGGATTGAATGTATGATACTGCTCCAAAAGAATTAATAGATAATCCTAACAACAAAATCAATAAATAAATGAGTTTGTTTGCAAGAAGATGCAATGTTTTTTTCATATCTGTAAGTATTAAATTGTAACAAAAATTCCCCCCAAAGTACCCTAAACACCACTTCCGCGAGTGGTTTATGGAAGAAACTCTTAATTCAAAGAGTTTTTGTGTCAGTATTATGCAAGTATAGCGATTTTAAAGGAAAATATATTGTATGTGGTTGAAAAAGATACCTGTTAAGTTTTTTTCTTATGGAGAGCAATGCACATATATTGTCCGTGCCCTTAAAAAAAAGATTCAGCATTCAACCCGAAATAGTGTAATTTTACGCACATCAATAAACGTTGGATGAACATTCTTCTCATAACACCGCCACTTACGCAACTCAACACCCCGTATCCTGCCACCACGGTGCTCAAGGGGTATCTTGAGAGCAGGGGAAACACTGTCTGCCAGGCCGATTTAGGTATCGAACTGATAAACAGGATCTACACCAGCGAATATCTGTCAGAATTGTTTGCCCGTACCGCCGATATCAAGAAAAGCAAGGGTGCGCGTGCCGTTTTCGAGCAACAGTCAAGATATGTGTCAGCCGTAGAGCCAGCAATCCGTTTCCTGCAAGGCAAGGAGCACACGCTCGCCACTCGCATTGCAAACCGCACATTCTTGCCCGAAGGTCACAGGTTCAGGAATATGATTGACGCCGAATGGGCTTTCGGCGTGTCGGGTACTGAGGACAAGGCCCGCTACTTCGCAACGCTCTTTGTCGAGGACATTGCCGACTATATCCGTGAGACCGACAACCCTTATTTCGACCTTACAAAATATGCGGAGAGCATATCGGCGTATGCCAGAACATTCGACCAACTCGACGATGCCTTGCAAAAAGAGCCGTCGTTCACCGATAGCGTGATGCTCGACCTTCTTGATGCCAAGATAGCCGATTGCAACCCGTCGCTCATCGGTTTCTCGGTGCCGTTTCCAGGATGCCTGTACTCTGCCTTGCGTTGCGCAAAGCACGTCAAGGAGCGTTTGGGCGCTATAAAGGTGGTGCTCGGTGGTGGATTCCCAAATACCGAGTTGCGCAATATTTCCGACACACGTATCTTTAAATATATTGATTACCTGACTCTTGACGATGGCGAGATTCCGCTTGAGCGCATTGCCTGTTTTTTGGAGGGAAAGATTGATGCCAGCAGGCTCGTGCGCACATTCCTTATGGATGGCGACAAGTTGTCATACAGCGGAAACGATGATGAGAATGTGCCTTTCAGTCAGTCGGGGACACCGTCGTTTGAGGGGCTGAAGATGGACCTTTACCTGTCGTTGGTGGAGACTGCCAATCCGATGCACAAACTTTGGACGTACGGCCGTTGGAACAAGATGGTGATGGCACACGGGTGCTATTGGGCAAAATGCGCTTTCTGCGATACGTCGCTCGACTACATCTGCCGCTACGATGCGCCTTCGGCCACCACTGTGGTTGACCGAATGGAGTCGATAATGGCTGAAACGGGCGAGTCGGGCTTTCACTTCGTTGACGAGGCAATGCCGCCGAAACTTATCCGTGAGACAAGTCTTGAGATTATAAAGCGCAAACTGTCAGTAAGTTATTGGGGAAACATACGGTTTGAGAAGGCATATACGCCTGAATTGTGTTACCTGATGGCACAATCGGGCTGTGTGGCAGTGTCAGGCGGGCTCGAGGTGGCTTCCGACAGGCTTCTGAAGTTGATGGACAAGGGCGTGACAATCCAGCAGGTGGCTGATTCCGCCCGAAACCTTACCAATGCGGGCATTATGGTGCATGCCTACCTTATGTATGGCTTCCCTACGGAGACTTTGCAGGAAACTATCAACGCACTCGAGGTGGTAAGGCAGATGTTTGCAAACGGGCTTATCCAGTCGGCTTTTTGGCATCGCTTTGCAATGACACAGCACAGCAACGCAGGCCATAATCCCGAACACTACGGTGTCCGCAGGGTGAGCACGGCGCTCAATCCGTTTGCCAACAACGAGGTCGATTTCGAGGAAAATATCGACTACGACAGCGATGCGTTGGGCCGTGGCCTTGAACTTGCCACCTACAACTATATGCACGGCATAGGGCTTGATATGCCTTTGTACAAATGGTTCGACATTAAGGTCCCGCGCCCGATGAAATTCAACATCCTGCAAAACGGGAGGTGATTTTTTTGCATTTTCATCTCTTGTCCCGATAGTATCGAGACTTGATTCTCATCTCAAAAATCCTTCTTTTGCTTTTTCTAGCGCGTCAATAACCTTGTCGCACCATGCATCAAACTCAGGGTCTGGAATCTGATATTCAGGATGTGCTAGCACATTGGCCACAGTTCGTCTGATGCCTTCATCGGCACGGACTGTTGCTTGAAAACAAGGAACTGCGCGTTTCAGTTTTGTGCAGTCGAACACCACTGAACTTGCTTTGTCGCCAATTAGGCTGCCACGGAAATCGTACTGTTTGCCCACTTCCGCTAAAAATGCCGACGACACGTAGTACGGCTTCAGTTCAACGTTCAGGCAGTCTGCCACGCATTTGTAAATCTGATTCCAGGTTACAGTCTCGCCCGACATAATTTGGAAAGTCTCGCCAATGGCGTGTCTGTTGCCCATTAGTCCTACAAATCCCTTAGCAAAATCCGAATTGTGCGTAATGGTCCATAGCGAAGTGCCGTCGCCATGGATAATGACAGGCTTGCCATCCAGCATTCGCTTGAGAACCTGCCAACTGCCTTTGTCGCCATGTACGCCCATCGGGACAGCCCGTTCGTCGTAGGTGTGCGAAGGTCGTATTATGGTCACAGGGAAACCATTCTCGCGGTACATCTTCATCAGAAAATTTTCGCATAGAATCTTATTGCGAGAATATTCCCAATACGGGTTCGCCAACGTTGTCGATTCTGTGGCGATGTAGTTTTCGGCAGGTTTTTGGTATGCCGAAGCCGAACTAATGTACATATACTGTTTAGTGTGTCCTGCAAACAGACGGTAGTCGCGTTCAACCTGTTCGGGAACAAAGCCTATGAAGTCGCACACTGTGTCGAATTCAAGTCCTGCGATTTTTTGTGCCACGTCTGATTCGTTTTCCACGTCGCATTTTATCACGGTAACGTTTTTGCTCAGAATGTCGCTACGTGTTCCGCGGTTAAGAAGGTATAATTGCCATTCGCCGTTTTGTGCCAGAAGTTCAGTTATGGCGGTGCTGATAGTGCCTGTGCCGCCGATAAAAAGTGCCCGTTTCATTGTTGAATATCTTTTTAGAAATAGATTGGTAAGGTAGTGCAAGGCATCGATATTTAAAAGTTAATTTCGATTTTCCTAATTCTGTAAATTGCATTTTCTTTGGAAATGAAACTCAAAACTAAAAAAGCACTATGCTGAAATACTTCAAAGCCATTGCCGAGGCGCTTGGCATCAGGATCAATCAGGTGGAGGCTGTGGCCAAGTTGCTCGATGGCGGTGCTACGGTGCCGTTTATCAGCCGTTACCGAAAAGAGGCCACCGACGGGCTCGACGAGGTGGCAGTTTTCAATGTCGAGAGTCAGTACAAGCGTTTTGCCGAACTTGACAAACGCAAGCAGACCATTATTGAGACCATTGCCGAACAAGGCAAACTCACCGACGAACTGAAACGCAAGATTGACGATACGCTCGACAGCACCGAGTTGGAAGACATCTATCTGCCATATAAGCCTAAAAAACGGACCCGCGCCACAATTGCGCGCGAGCAGGGGCTTGAGCCCTTGGCCGATTGGCTGATGAAGCAGTGGCCAGGAAGTCCCGAACAGATGGCCGAAAAATATCTCAAGGGCGAGATGCCTAATTATGCGAATCGCAGTTTGAGCGATGAGTACAGAGAGCGGCAGGAAGAT
>CALCFP010000057.1 GCA_937900725.1 uncultured Bacteroidota bacterium
GAGGAATGTCTCGAGCCATTCTATCATATTCAGGTCCAAATGGTTGGTTGGCTCGTCAAGAATGAGGATGTCAGGCTCGTGAATCAAAGTCTTGGCCAGGGCGAGGCGTTTTTTCTGTCCGCCCGACAGTTGTCCGACCTTTTGTGCAAAGTTGTTGATGTTTAGTTGCGACAATATTTGCTTTATGCGCGACTCGTAGTTCCAGGCCTTGGCGTGGTCCATTGCGTTAGTGGCGTTTGCCAGTCGCTCGGCATCGTTGCTTTGGCAGGCCTCTTCGTATTCCTTCACGGTCTGCATCGTCAAGTCCGACGATTCAAACACTTCTTCAATTACAGTGAGTTCTGGATTTAGGTTGGGTTCCTGTTCAAGGTAGCCCAATGTAAGGTCGTTTCTGATGATGACGCTTCCTGCGTCAGGGGTGTCGGCACCTGCCAAAATGCGTAGGAGGGATGTCTTTCCCGCACCGTTGTTTGCAATTATGGCTACGTGTTGTTCTTTTTCAACGCTTAAGTTGATGTTGCTATACAACACCAAATCGCCGTACGACTTGGTAATGCCTTCGGCTTGGAGGTAATTCATTATAATGAGTAAAATCTATCTTGATGCGAAATGGAAACAGTTTAGGCAAGCATTTCCTTGACCTTTGCCACAACCTCGTTTAACTTGAGAGGCTTTTCAAAGAAGAAGTTGGCGCCCATGTTCAGTGCCTTTTCAGCGTCTTCCTTTTCGCTGTCGGCGCTGACTATCATTACAGGTATCTTTGACGTCGAAGGATTGCCCTTTATTGCTTCAAGTACGTCGTAGCCTGACATTTCTGGCATCATGAGGTCCAAAAGTATTGCGTCTATGTGTTGTTTCTTGCTTAGAATCTTGAGGGCTTCCTTGCCTGAAAAAGCGACTTCTGTGGCGTATCCGTTTTGTTCAAGCACGGCTTGCAACAAGATGTTATTGGTCGACGAATCGTCAACTAACAGGATGGTTTGTTTTTTGGTACTCATATAAATTTGCTTTTGAACCTGTACTCTGATTTTTACAAAGATAATAAAGATGTGTAACTGAAAGAATGCGTTTGTCTTTTTTTCGTCGAAAATTGAGAAAAAGTTTTTTTTACATAATTTTTTGTTGGCGCTATCAAAAACAATAAGTATATTCACAATGCGAAATTTCACGAATTCCCTGTGTGGTTTTTTGATTCGCGATATTACAAAACGTTATTATTGATTACGCCATAATATTATGCAAGTAAGTAAGGAACTGTTTTCACCATGGTTCGACCAATTGACTGATGCTCAATTGAAATTGGTCGAGGGTAATTGTGTAAGCCTGAATTATAATAAGGCAGAGACCATTTGCAAACAAGGTGCGTTTGCTTCAAATGTTTACTTTGTTGACAAAGGGTTGATGAAGGCATATATGGAATACAAGGAAGAGAACTTGATTATGCGCTTTGTCAGGCCAGGTGAAATTGTCGGCCTTTCGTCGTTGTACAACAAGGGAATATTCAACTTCACTGTGGCCAGCATCGGACAGTCGTCTGTCCTGTCGGTCAATGCCGAAGTCGTGAAGCGGCTGATTCGTGAAAATTCAAATTTTGCCGAAATGGTGATAGCCCAACTCAACAAGGAGAGTGCCGATGCCATGGAGCGTGTCATCAGCCTTACCCAAAAGCAGTTGAACGGCCGAATCGCCGATGCCATACTTCATTTGTCAAAGAATGTCTATGAATCCGATGAATTCAATATGCAGCTGACACGCCGTGACGTCGCCGATTTTTGCGGCATGTCCACAGAAAGCGCCATCCGCATTATGAAGGAACTGCATAACGACAAGATTGTAAACATAGAGGGCAAGAACCTGAAGATTGCCGACAAGGATTTGCTGCAGAAGTTGAGTGAGTTAGGTTAGATTTAATATGCGTTTCCCGTCTTTTGTCGCATTATTCCTTCTGTCGTTGCCTTTGTGTGCCCAAAACAGTCGTGTATTCACATCTGAAGATACGTTGCTTATTATTGGCGGTTCGCTGATTGACGACGAAAAATTCATTATCAACAGGAATCAACTGGTTGAAAACGACTCAATATTTGTCAACAAAAATGGATGGCTTGTTGAGAGTTTTTCCGTCAGTGCCTTTGCTTTGGGGCAAAAAATAAACCTGAAAAACAACGGGAACGCCTTGTCTGACGAGGTTAAATATCATTTGACAAATAAAGAGTCGATTTTTAAGTTTTTTTACCTAAAAGATATAATTTTGCGCACTGATGATGGAAGGGTGGCAAGTCCGTCAATCCGTACTGTTAAAATAACGTTCACAAATTAGCACGATGAGTAAGAAATTGTTGAAAGTAATTTTGTTGCTGATAGTTATGTGCCCACTAGTGGGAATGTCACAGTCAAATGACTATTCAATGCGCAGATGCTGGGGTTACCATAAGGATAGTTGTGCAATAAGCCAGAACATTTATTATCGTGTTGTTATCGACGAGTCACGCAGCGCCTTGTTTGTAAAGGGGCAGACTTCACGCATCCCTATCACAATTTATAATGGCCGCGATTACAGAGTGTCGTTTTGCCATGACCAG
>CALCFP010000058.1 GCA_937900725.1 uncultured Bacteroidota bacterium
AAGCCGTTATTTATCAAAACTTTGCTCGACACAAACGTAGTTCCCCAAACGCATACAATTGCAAATGCAAGAATATGTACAAGAATGTTTCTGTTAGCCGACATTTCAGCAATCAATTACTGTTGGCTGCGTTTTGCCAATACCTTTTCCAATGCCACAGCAAGTTGGTCTGGGCACGATGTTGGCTTCATTCCACAGCAAATGCCCTTCAAACGTCCTATAACCTCTTCCGCTGGCATTCCTTCCACAAGGCTGGAAATACCTTGCTGATTGCCATTGCAACCACCATAATACTGGACATTATGGACAATCCCATTATCATCAACTTCAAAATCAATCTGTTGACTGCAAGTTCCTATTGTTTTGTATCTATATTTCATAGCATATTTATTTGTGGCAAAAATAAACCTTGACACATTATTTCAATAAAAAAAAATAGTGGATTTCCACACCTGCAAGCAATATCTATGGACATTCCGGCTCAATGCCAAATGGCGGTGTCTTGGCAACATTTATCACACATTTATAATATAAGTATAGGCTCTAACGATGAAAAAAGTAATTTTACAAAACGCAAAACTGACTTTAGCACGCTTTTTGTTAAAGTCCACGCATCGATTGACGGTCAACGCCAATTCACTGGTATTTTCTAATGAAATAACAAAAAATACAAACCATACAAAGTAATGAAAGGACTAAAAATCATCGTCTTGGCCAAGCAGGTGCCCGACACCCGCAACGTAGGTAAGGACGCAATGAAGGAAGACGGGACCATAAACCGCTCCGCCCTGCCGGCAGTCTTCAACCCCGAAGACCTCAACGCCCTGGAACAAGCATTCAGGCTGAAGGAACAATTCCCCGAATCAACCATCTCCGTTGTAACCATGGGACTGCCAAAGTCAGCCGAAATCATACGCGAGGCACTTTACAGAGGCGCAGACAAAGGCTACGTTGTAACCGACCGCTCACTTGGCGGTGCCGACACATTGGCCACTTCATACACTCTTGCACAGGCAATCAAGAAGATAGGTGATTACGACATTATTCTCGGCGGACGCCAGGCCATTGACGGCGACACCGCTCAAGTTGGCCCGCAAATTGCCGAGAAACTTGGACTTACCCAGGTCACTTACGCCGAAAAAATCATTTCTGTCAATCCCGAAAAGAAGAAAATAGTAATCAAGCGCCACATCGACGGCGGTGTCGAGACCGTGGAAGCCCCGCTCCCGCTGGTTGTCACTGTCAACGGAAGCGCCTCGCCTTGCCGACCACGGAACGCAAGGTACATTATGAAATACAAAAAAGCGACTATCAAGGCTGAGCGTCCTGCCGATGCTCCAACGCCCGACAAGCCATACCTTGACATCACGCAATGGGGCGCCGACGACATCGACGCCGACCCTGCACAGATTGGCAAGGCTGGCTCGCCGACAAACGTCAAGGAAGTCGTCAACATCGTCTTCAAGGCCAAGGAATCGAAAAGGCTGACCAGTTCTGACGCCGATATTGAGAACCTGATAGTTGAAATGTTGAACGAAAAACTGATTGGCTAATGAATAACGTATTTGTTTACTGCGAGATAGAAGACACACAAGTCAAAGATGTCGCCCTAGAACTCCTTACCAAAGGACGCAAACTTGCCAACACGCTCGGCGTCAAGTTGGAGGCGGTAATTGCCGGAACAAGACTTGACGGCATTGAGAATCAAGTCATTAAATACGGCGTCGACAAAGTTCACATTTTCGATGCCGAAGGATTGTTCCCATACACTTCTAACCCACATACCGCATTGGTTGTCAATCTTTTCAAGGAAGAAAAGCCACAAATCTGCCTGATGGGCGCCACCGTCATCGGACGCGACCTCGGGCCACGAGTCAGTTCGGCACTTCACAGTGGCCTGACTGCCGACTGCACCGAACTTGAAATAGGCGACTTCGATATGAACGTCAAGAAAGACGACGGCTCTTTTGAAAAAAAGCATTTTGAGCAACAACTATACCAGATTCGTCCCGCTTTCGGCGGAAACATTGTTGCAACAATAGTCAACCCCGAGCACAGGCCACAAATGGCAACCGTACGCGAAGGCGTGATGAAAAAGGAAATACTGGACGAGAACTACCAAGCCGAAGTCATTCGCCACGACGTGGCCAAATATGTACCTCAGACCGAATACGTCGTCAAAGTCATCGACAGACACGTCGAACAAGCCAAGCACAACCTGAAAGGCGCATCAATCATTGTTGCAGGCGGTTTAAAGCTTAAATTCCCGATAATAGCGGCTTTTCAGCTCTCTCAGCC
>CALCFP010000059.1 GCA_937900725.1 uncultured Bacteroidota bacterium
CGCGAACAACTCGACTTCCCCCAGATCCTTTCCGGACTGATTAATAATCGTACAACAGGCTCACCTCTCTGCGCATTTTTGAACAATCCGCGCGGAATACAGCAGGGCGATTATCAGTCGCTTTCACATCTTGCGCGCCCCGGTCACGCGGATTACACCGGCGCAATGCGTTATCGCGGCTTTGCGGATGTTCGAAGCGGCGGCCATCTTTCGGAGCGCATGACGATCCCGCTCTGTTTTGCAGGCGCAGTATGTCGGAGATGATATCTTTACCTTTGGCAATCCAGTTAAGTTCCTTTTCTTTTTCGTTGGTTTTGGCAAGGTTTTCACGCATTATTTTCAGTGAATGCCCTAGAATGTCGTTGTCATTGATTTCTTCGTCATTTGCAGAGAAATCGCCTTCGCCAATCTTCTTTGCAAAGTGAGCATTCATATTGATTACATGGTCCTTTTCTGAAATTTGTGTTTCAAGAGATTGGATTGCCTCTTGGTGTGATTTTGTGAAAGCGTAGCCAAGGAATCCAAGGATAATTGGCAACAAGTCGATGATGAAATACGCAGGTGAAGCCTTGTGCAACTCAATCAAGTTTGCGAATGAAACGTTGTATTCATTCAAGACAAAGCCAAGTGTCCACGATACGATAAGAAGTACAACACCTACGCCAAGTAAGGCTGGTGTGTAATTCAGTTTGTCGTTTACCTTGTAAACAAATATCCTTTTTATTGTTTCAATAAATGTCTCCATTTGGCTCCAAGTGTATTATTGTGGTGTTATTTCACCTATTGCTTTTGATATTTCGTCAATCTTATTAATAAATCCTTTTTCAAAGGGCTTAAAGGTAGCGATTTCTATCAATCCTATAGCATTGTTGTCTTTTAAAATTGGAATAATTGCCAAATTGTTTACTTCTATTTGTCCCAGACCGGAAACAATAGTGAGGTTTTTGTTTGGTAATTCGTTTAAAAACATTGCTTTACGGTCTTTTGCCACTTGGCCGGAAATACCTTCGCCAATTTTAAAACTTTGTGGTTGCTCATCGTTGTAGTAGGCAAAAGTGGCAATGGCATCAAATGTATCGTTGGTTGCTTTGAAAACAATGCCAGTTGCTACATCGATCTGCTTGGAAAGGTTGTATAGCAGGGAGTCGCCGAATTTCTTCCAATCGTCAGTCTTGTTTATTTCGTTGACAAAAGTGTTTGTGTTGAAAAGATTGTCGGTTGCTTCCATGATCTTTTTGTCAACTTCCTGTTCGTAGTGCTCGTCGTTTATTTGCACTGCGGCATTGCGGTCTTCCTCAGCCTTGATGTAGGTTTGTGTGATTTTAGTTCCTAGCATTCCGACTTTGGTGGTTAAAATGACTTGAACCATTAGAATCGCTAGCAGAATGACCGAATAGTGGCTGTTGCTAAAATCTGGCGATGAGGCAAATAGTAGCGCAATTGCAACTATGCTGGTGATTACCAGTAGGATTGTCCATCTCGTAATCTTTTGTTTATATTTCAGTAACTCGTTCATAGATTATGCTAATTTAAGTAAAAAATCGATAATTTGTTTAGTACTGAATATGTAATCTACTTTTGTCGCATTAATTGATGCTTGAGTCATTGTTGGCACTTGGCATTCTTTGGGGTCCTGCACTATGGTTAATCCTCCATTGTCAGTAACGCTTTTAAGTCCCAATGCGCCGTCTTTGTTGGCTCCGCTCAGTATTATGCCCACCAATTTCCTCTTGAAATTATATGATGCAGAGAAGAATGACAGGTCGATTGACGGTCTTGAATGGTTGACGACATCTTCTGTGGACAATGAGAAACGGTTGCCCAATTCAATGTACATGTGGTAATTGGCTGGCGCAAGGTAGATGCGGCCAGGTTTGAGCGGCTCTTTGTCATGTGGCTCCACGATTGGTAATTTCGACTTTATTGATAGTGCTTCAACGAATCCGGAACGTACATGTTTGAGTCTATGCAGACACATCAATATGGGTAATGGGTAGTTTGCAGGCAAAGAGGCAATTATTTTGCTGACTACCTGAAAACTGCCGGCTGACCCTCCAATCATTATGGCTTTATAATCGTTTGTCATCAGTCAATTCTTTTTTTGTATATTTTTTCATTTGCATTGACAATCTGCAATTTCTTGCCTGTTTCTGAATATTCCAGAGTTTCCATGTTGCCAATTATCAAATATCCGCCAACAACCAGGCTGTCGACCAGTTTTCGGATTATCTTTTCGTATAAAGGTATGTTGAACTGCAATAATGTGTTGCGGTAAATGACCATTTTGTATTTCTTCGAGTCATGACTGTTTAAAACGTTGTTTTTCTCAACAGTCACATTGTTGAGCAGGTTAAGGTTCATAACCGACTTGTTGTCGATAAGTTTGTAGTATGATGCAAATTGTGCTTTCCCTACATATCGTGTATAGTTTGCTTCGCTGATTTCTATTTTCTTTGGGTCGTAACCTACGCCGTTTTTTATTAGGTCAATGTGCCGTTGTGATGGGCAATATACACTGATGGAAGCCTTGTTTTGCAGGTTGGCTTCGCTCAATACAATGCCCATAGTGTACAGTTCGTCGCCAGATGTTACCCCTGGCATCCAAATCTTGCAATCGGGTGTCCTGCATATTTCTGGTAAGTATTTGTCGCGCAGCTCGCGCCAGAAAGACGGGTCGCGAAATAGTTCGGTCGCTTCGAGTGCCATTTCATAAAGGAAATCGTCGGCAGGAATTTCGCCTTTTTTCATCTTGTCGATGAATTCGTCGGCCGAATGACAGCCAAAGGCGTTGATGGTGTGAATCAACCTTCGCTTTAAAATGGTGAAGGTGTAATCGGACATATCAATTCCATAAGTGTCGGTTATGGCACTGATAATATTCCGTGTGTCTACTATGCCTATATTATCTACCATAACTACATTTGTTTTTTCTTGTAAAAACCTTTTGTTCGTTCGAAATTGTTGGCAGGCGCACCTAAAATGCTTTCGTGTGAGCCTAAAATCAAGTAACCGTCGTGGTTCAAACTGTTGCTGAACATGTCAATGACATGGGCTTGCAACTTATTGTTGAAGTAGATGATTACATTCCGACACAGTATTATGTCGAATTTTGAATAGAACACGTTGCCGTCTTTTACTAAATCGTGCTTGCGGAATACGGCTTTTTCGCGCAAGAATGGTTTCATCTGTATTGTGTCTTTGGCCTTGTCAATGTCGAAGTACTTTTCGTACGGGACGTCTAGTTTGTCTTCAAAGTTGTAGGGGTTTTCCTTTATCACTTTGTCGAAATTGTCAAGGTATCCCAAATTGAATCTGTATTTGTACTGTCCGGCCTTTGCGGCTTCAAGCATATCGGTGTTGATGTCGGTTGCGAAGACTTTGGCTTGGTCGAACATTCCCATTTCGTTGAGAAGGATGAGCATCGAGTAGATTTCCTGTCCGCTAGAACAGCCAGCGTGCCAAATGAATATTGACCGGTTTTTCTTGAATTTTGGTAAGATTTGATAGCGCAGTGTTTGCCACATTTCAGGATTTCGGAACAACTCGGTGGTGTTGACGGTTATGTCTTTAACCATCTGCTCGAGAAAGTCCTTGTCCTTGCCAATCTTGAGTATCAGTTGGTTGAGTTCCATGTTGTTGTCCAACAATATTTTCTCAATCCTTCGACAAAACGATTTGTCAGAGTAGTCTGTGAAATCGTAAGTCGATGACATCTTGATGGCTGTAATTAACCTCGCTGCGTCTTCATTAGTAACCATACAATCTTCTTTCTTTACCTTTACAGCATCATCTTTTACTTTATGACAGTATTTGTAAAATTAGTAATTTTTATGAAAAAAAAAGTTTTGGAAAAAATATATTTGGGGCTATTACAGCGGCTATGTGCGTGGCCATTCTTTGTCGCATATCGCTTCTTGCTGAATTTCAGTTTTGTTGGGTAATTTGCCGATTTTGCTTTTTTGATTAATTGATGGGCAGAAACTTTACAATATCACATTCTTTTATGTTCTTTTTGCCATAATTGCCTGCGGCCAAAATGATCGCGTATTGGGCGTATTCAAAAGAATTGAAGGTTTGTGTAGAATAGGGGCGCATGTTTTGCATAGTGTTAATCACGTTTTTTTCTGAATTGAGAAATACTATGTCGATGGATTGCCCGATGTTGGACATTGTGTATGCGCGTCGACGCTCCTCGTCATATTTGACAACGATAGCTTGTCGCTGGTTGATGGGTGTGAAGAATTGTTCGAGCGCTTGTTCCTCGGTGGCATCGACTATCATTGCAGACAAAGTGTCGGCATTGTTTAATACAAGTCTTGCGTTTTCGCAAAATGTCGGTTGCGTTGTGACAAATTTTGGTGCGATGCTGTAGTCGGTTGTGTGTCTTGGGCTTTGCGAGCAGGATGCCATGATGAGAATTAGCCAGATAATGTGTGCCGGTTTCATTTGAAGTTTTTATCGTAAATATATATGCAAGTCGATAGATATGACCAACAATGAGTCGAAAAACGATGGTTCGATGCCAATGTTCGAAAAAAAGTGCCTATTTTCAAGTCCGAAATTTGAAAATGTATATGTTTTATTGTTGTAGATGATTCATTATGATACGCGAGATGTTTAGCACGGAGGTTTATGTCAATCGACGTTTGGCATTGAAGAAAAAGATTAATAATGGTGTGGCTCTGCTTTTGGGCAATGCCGAATCTCCAATTAATTATGCAGACAACACATTCCCGTTCAGGCAGGACAGCACGTTCCTGTATTTTTTTGGCATTCGCCAGCCAAACATGGTGGGCGTGATTGACTTTGAGTCGGGTGACGATTATGTGTATGGCGATGATGTTGATATTGACGATATAATATGGACTGGGCCTGTGCCGTCAATTGCCGATTATGCTTTGAAATGCGGTGTAACGAAGACTGGCTCTTTGCGCCAGCTTGATGAATATTTGAAAAATGTTGCAAGGCAAGGCCGCAAGGTGCATTATCTACCTCCGTACAAGGCTGATAATATGCTTCAGTTGTGCAATCTGCTTGGCGTGAACATAAGCGGAGTCGGCAACGGGTTTTCGATGGACCTTGTCAAGGCGGTGATTGATTTGCGTGCATCAAAATCGATTGAGGAGATTGAGGAGATTGAAAATGCCTGCGCCATTGGATATGAGATGCACGTGTCGGCAATGCACTTGGTGAAGAAGGCAACCAACGAACGTGAAATCCACGGCGTGGTGGATAGCATTCCGCTGAAGTATGGCGGGCAGTTGTCGTTTGCCACAATATTGTCGCAAAACGGGCAGACACTTCATAATCATTTGCATGACCTGCCGTTGCAAAGTGGCAGGCTGATGCTTGTCGATGCAGGCGCAGAAACGGCTATGGGTTACGCATCGGACTTTACCCGCACATTTCCTGTCAGCGGAAAGTTCACTCAACGGCAGAAGGATGTCTATCAGATAGTGCTCGATACTAACGAGCGGGCCTTGCAGTTGTCGCGTCCTGGTGTGACATACCAAAGTGTCCACTTGGAATGTTGCAAGGTGATGGCATCCGGACTGAAGGATTTGGGACTGATGAAGGGCGATGTTGACGAGGCTGTGGCTTCAGGTGCCCACGCTTTGTTCCTGCCTCACGGGCTTGGCCATATGATGGGGCTTGATGTCCACGATATGGAGAATCTGGGGCAGATTTACGTTGGCTACAATAATGAAACACGTCCTATAGAGCAGTTTGGCACGTCGTCGTTGCGTATGGGCCGTAAACTTGAACCTGGCTTTGTGGTTACCGATGAGCCTGGCATCTATTTCATACCTGAACTTGTGGCCAAATGGAAACATGAACATATTAACGAACAGTTTATCAATTTCGACAAGGTTGAAAAGTATCTCGACTTTGGCGGAATAAGGATTGAAGACGACTTGCTCATAACCGAAAGCGGTGCGCGCAGATTGGGCAAGAAACGTGTGCCAGCAACAATTGATGAAGTAGAGAATGAAATAGCAAAAGGCTGATTCCCTTATTCGACTGACGTTTCGCAGATAATTGTCTTGCCGTCGGACGACAGAAAGTATTCTTTTGTGAATGTCTCTTTGGGTAGCAATCCTTGGCGCCCTATGAATGTGACTTTCTGTGTGTAGCCCAACAGTGAGTCTGTTATGTTTTTGTATTTGTCAATCTGATTGATGAATATCCGAAGACTGGTGTTTTCTGGCGAGTTTTCGTATGCATCGACTATCTGTATGGCGATCGTGCGTTTGTATTGCATGGAGTTCAGTATGTTGTTCATCGCCTTTTCTATCTGTGGATTGTTGTGTATGTTGTTCTTGACTTTGTCAATTTGAAAGTCGAGTGTGTCGATGTATTGCCTTTGAGTGGCGACCAAACGCGCCTTCTCTTCTTGCAGTTTTTTTTCGCAGATGGCTATGCTGTCGCTTGCGTGGAATGGAACTTTTGTGCTGATGCTCTTTATCCTTGAAATGCTGATTTGGTGATGCGCCAATTCGTAATCGGCAATGTCAGTGTCGGTTTTTGCCGAACAGGCGGCAACAAGTGAGGCAATGAGTAATATGGCTGCAAATCGTAGCATCGTATTAAAATATGTGTAAATATAATTTTTTATTGATGTCAGTTGGTCAAAAGAATGCTTTCTGAAAACTTCTGAAATATGACATTTCGATTCAGATGATCGTCAAGATTGTCAGCATTTTTTTTTGTCAACTTTCATATACATAAATGATTAATGAATTTGGTTTAGCCCGTGCGGTTGAAATGTCCTGATGTGTAAGATGATGATATATAATGCTTATCTGTAAGTATTTGCATTGTATTTTCCATTTTGGGTTTGGGTAGAGAAAAATCTTTTTTGCAAAAAAAAACCTTCGGAAGTACTTCCGAAGGTTGTTGGCGAACAGGGACTCGAACCTTGACTGGCAGAATCTGATGTGCTACCATTACACCATACGCCAATGCTGTAAAGCGGTGCAAAAGTAATGCAAGTTTTTATTTGTGCAATACTTTGAATGAAAAAAATGTTGCAGGTGTTTTGTCGTTTAATGTCCTGCAGTTAGGTTATTCTTCAAATTGATTTTATATGCGGTGTTTTTGAAAATGTCGGCAGCCTGTTCAATGTTGTCTCGCGTGTGTTTTATTGATAGTTTGACAATTAATCGTGATGCGTCTTTCCCGACAAACGGCGTGGTTAGCACTGAAGCGAGAATCCCGTTTTTTGCGAGTGTGGCGCAAAATTGTTCGGCTTTGGCACTGTTTTCGGCCATTATGGCGAATTGGTAAGACTGCGTTGGCGGAATCTCAAACCCCAAGCAATAGAGCTTCTTGATAAATAGGTTGGTTATTTGCAGTAGATATTGCCGTTCGGCATTCATCTGCACACACATATCCAATGCTACGTTTAGCGCGGTCAGGTTGCTGTGTGTGAGCGGAACGGAGTTTGTGGCGGGCGCATTTTGCTGACGAAGCCAGTCTATGATTTCGCGTTTGCCGGCAATGAAAGCGCCACTATTGCACCCGAAATTTCGCAGTGAGCCAATCTTTATTTCGGGGTTGATGTCTTGCCCGAAAAGGTCGCAGACGCCTTGTCCGTCGTTGCCTATGGCGCCGGCTGTAAGAGTTTCGTCGATGGCGACTACGGCTTTATGTCGGTTTGCGGCGGCCATGATTTGGTTTAGCGGGGCGATGCTGCCTGTTGCAATGTCGATGGCATCGACAATAAGCAGACGGTTTTGCTGTGCCTGCGACAACTTGAGCTGCTTATCAAGGTCGTCGATGTCGTTGTGGTATTTGTATTTGACAGGTTTGCAGATTGAAGCGTTGCCTATTGTGGAAAATTGGCTGACTGCCCCATAAATGACTGCGTCAGTGCGGTCGAGCAGGTGATTGGTCAATGCACAGTAGGCATCGGTTTGGGAGTTGAATATGATGCACCTTTCGGTGTTGAGAAGATGGGCGATCTTTTTTTCCAGTTCTGCCGTCAATTCTTCGTTTGTGCCTTGAGTTGAGTGTTGTGCCGATTCAACAGCAAAACTATTTGATAGACCCAGGCTGTCGGGATTGCGGAAATTGAGCA
>CALCFP010000060.1 GCA_937900725.1 uncultured Bacteroidota bacterium
AAAAACATTGTAAGGCTATGATGCGGTTAACAGAGGATCAACTAAAGTCCAAAGCCCAGTTTATCAAGGATTATATCAGCGCTTCCAATGCTGCTGATGGTTCCAAAATGGATGCAAATGCCAACGTTACGTCGAAGAACGTTGCAACCATGGAATCGGAGTTGAACAAAGACATCAACATCCAGGTAAATCGTTATTTGGTAAAGGAAAAAATCAAGGATTTGTTCGGACAGGAATTGGCTGACGAATATATCCGTCAAATCGAGACTCATGAAATCTACGTTCATGACGAGACGTCTCTGAAACCATACTGCGTTTCAATCAGCATGTTTCCATTCCTTCTCGATGGCCTTACGAAACTTGGCGGCGAAAGCCTTAAGCCAAAACACTTGGAGAGTTTCTGCGGTGAGTTTGTAAACCTTACTTTCGCCATCAGCTCTCAATTTGCCGGTGCTTTGGCAACAGTCGAGTTCCTAATGTATTTCGACTATTTCGCACGTAAGGACT
Organism: uncultured Bacteroidota bacterium; assembly: GCA_937900725.1. Classification (GTDB taxonomy): domain Bacteria; phylum Bacteroidota; class Bacteroidia; order Bacteroidales; family SZUA-534; genus RUG13583. Next base: position 508 of record CALCFP010000060.1, read on the forward strand.
ACGGTGACAACTATCTTGAAACTCACCGTTGGATTGTCGACAATCACCTGCAGCATGTAGTGTTCGCTGTCAACCAGCCTGCTGCCGCTCGTGGCTATCAGTCAGTTTTCTGGAATATCTCTATCTTCGACAAGGAGTATTTCCAGAGCATTTTCGGTTCGTTTGTTTTCCCAGATATGACCGCACCTAACTGGGAGACATTGAACAAACTGCAATGGCACTTTATGAAATGGTTCAATGCTGAACGCACAAAAGCCATACTTACTTTCCCTGTAGTAACAGCTGCAATGCTAGTCAAGGACGGCAAACCTGTTGATCAGGACTTCGCCAACCGGGCAGCACAGGAATTGAGTGAAGGCAACTCGTTCTTCATCTACCAATCTGAAAATGCCGATAGCCTTGCATCTTGCTGCCGTCTGCGTAACGAACTTTCTGACAACACATTCAGCTACTCACTTGGCGCTGGAGGTGTTTCAACAGGTTCTGTAAATGTCATCACTCTTAATATGAACCGTCTGGTTCAACAAGGTCGTGACCTTCGTACTGAAATCTGGAAAATCATCAAGTATCAAGTTGCATACCGCAAGATTATTGAGCAATACGTGGCTGCCGGTCTGTTGCCTGTTTACTCTGCAGGATTCATCTCACTTAACAAGCAATTCTCGACAATCGGTATCAATGGTATGGTTGAGGCTGCAGAAAGCCAAGGCATAGCAGCACGCAACACTCAGGAGTACAAGGATTTTGTCGCTAAGCACCTGAAAGTGATATATGAAGTCAACAAAGAAGCTAAGAAAAAATTCGGTTGCATGTTCAACACCGAGTTCGTTCCGGCTGAAAACCTTGGCGTGAAGAATGCCATGTGGGATAGAAAAGACGGATTGTTCGTTCCTCGTAACTGCTACAACTCTTATTTCTACCCAGTTGAAGATCCTTCTGTCAACATTCTTGACAAGATCAGCCTTCACGGCCGCGACATCATACAGTATCTTGATGGTGGTTCAGCTCTTCACCTTAACCTTGAAGAAGCTCCATCAAAGGAGGGATTCCTTCGTTTGCTTGAAGCAACTGCAAAGGCAGGCTGCAACTACTTCTGCTTCAACATTAAGATCACTATTTGCAACGAATGCAAGTACATTGACAAACGCACTCTTCAAAGATGCAGCAAGTGCGGTTCTACTAATATCGATTATGGTACCCGCGTGATTGGCTATCTGAAGCGCGTTTCAAACTTCAGCTCGGCACGTCAGGAAGAGCACAACCTTCGTTACTACCACAAGTCAATGTTGCATCGAGCTGCTGGAGACAATGCTGTTGAGCTTGAGTTGCCATTTGCAGAGGAAAAAGTCAACGAGACTGCAAACTGCGTAGAAAAACAAGAAAGCGTCAAAGCTTAATTTTAATTGATTATCAATCAAAAGCCACAGGTTGAAAAACTTGTGGCTTTTTTTGTATATTGCTTTTTGTGTCAACGAATGGCAGTAATGGCATGCAAACAGATATGAATCCACTTGGAAACGTCATGGATTTGTTAACGGAACGTTAAATCCACGTTAAATTTTGTTAATGAATGTATTCTCTATTAAATGTTTTGCCAAATTTGCGTCGCTGTGATAAAAAACATATCAAATAACAACATATAAAAATAAATAATATGAGTGAAATTGTTGATATCAAGGAACTTAATGACCGCATTCAGCGCGAGAGTTCATTTGTCGACCTTATTACCATGGAAATGAATAAGGTGATTGTAGGACAGAAACATTTGACCGAAAGCCTTTTGATCGGACTCTTGTCTGACGGACATATTCTTCTTGAAGGTCTTCCTGGATTGGCAAAGACATTGGCTATCAATACACTGGCACAAACAATAGATGCCGGTTTCAGCCGTATTCAGTTTACACCAGACCTTTTGCCTGCCGATGTCATCGGAACAATGATTTATAGTCCCAAGACTGAGGAATTCAGTGTAAAGAAAGGCCCTATATTCACAAACTTCGTTCTTGCCGACGAAATTAACCGTGCTCCGGCAAAGGTGCAGAGCGCCTTGCTTGAGGCTATGCAGGAAAAGCAGGTCACCATTGGCGACACTACATTCCAACTCGAAAAGCCTTTCCTTGTGATGGCAACACAGAACCCAATCGAACAGGAAGGTACATATCCACTGCCAGAAGCGCAAATGGACCGTTTTATGCTGAAAGTAATCATCGGCTATCCTAAAAAGGAGGAAGAACAGATTATTGTCCGCCAAAACATTAAACGCGATTTCCCAAAAGCCAACAAGGTGCTTTCAACAGCCGAGATTGTCAAGGCTCGCGATGTTGTGAAGGATGTCTATATGGACGAGAAAATTGAACGATACATTGTCGACATAGTGTTCGCAACCCGTTGCCCAGAGGAATATGGCTTGGCAAATCTTAAGGAAATGATCAGTTTCGGCGGTTCGCCACGTGCCAGCATCAACTTGTCAAAGGCTGCCAAGGCATACGCATTCATCAAACGCCGCGGATATGTCGTTCCTGAAGATGTCCGCGCTGTGTGCCACGATGTTTTGCGTCACCGTATCGGACTTACATATCAGGCAGAAGCCGAGAATCTTACCACAGAAGATATCATCAACGAAATCCTTAACAAGGTTGAGGTGCCTTAGTAATTGCGGATTCTAAAATATGAATTCTAATTCCCGAATTATTAGGGGGTGAAATCTGAAATCTATATGGAAACTTCGGAATTATTAAAGAAAGTACGGCACATAGAGATAAAGACTCGTGGCTTGTCAAACCAGATCTTTGCTGGCGAATATCATAGCGCTTTTAAAGGTAAGGGCATGACATTCAGTGAGGTGCGCGAATATAACTATGGCGATGCCATACGCGACATCGACTGGAACGTCACGGCGCGGTTGAACAAGCCATTTGTCAAGGTGTTTGAAGAAGAGCGCGAACTTACCGTGATGTTGCTCATCGACGTCAGCGGTTCCAAGAATTTCGGAACACAGAGCCAATACAAGATCGATCTGATGACTGAAATCGCCGCAGTGCTGTCTTTTTCTGCCATAAAAAACAACGACAAGATAGGCGTGATAATGTTTAGCGACAAGGTGGAGAAATTCATCCCGCCGCAAAAAGGCAGAAAGCACATTTTGCGCATCATACAGGAACTGCTGGATTTTGAGCCCGAAAGCAAGCAAACCAACGTGTCGGCTGCGCTCGAATACCTGACAAGCGTTATCAAGAAACGTTGTATCGCTTTTGTCGTTTCCGACTTTATCGACCATAATTTCAAGGATGCGCTTACCATTGCAAACCGCAAGCACGATGTGGTGGCACTCCGTCTTTACGACAAGCGTGAAACCGAGATGCCTGCAATGGGGCTGGTGCAGATGGTTGATGCCGAGACAGGCAAGACTCAATGGGTTGACACATCGAGTCGGGCGGTGCGTGATGCATACAGCCAGTGGTGGAACGACCAGACATCATACGTTGAGGACGCATTTAAGCGTAGCGGCGTCGATTTGGCCACTATCGCCACTGCCGACGATTATGTGAAGCCGCTCATTGGCTTGTTCAAACATCGTAGCGCTTGATAAACATATTTTGTAATTTGACTTTGACAATGACTAATAAATTATTTGCAGTTTTGGTGTCGGCCTTATCGCTTCTGGCAGGCGTGGCAAACGGACAAGTTAATGTCTCCGCCACTATGGACACTTCAATGATGCTCATTGGCGACCAGACAAACATGAGGCTCGAGGCTTCATTCCCGCAAGGCTATTCTGTGGCAATGCCGATTTTTGCCGATACCGTGATTCGCAAACTTGAAGTGATCGAAGCAGGAAAAGTTGATACGGCTTTTACTGATGGCATTTTGCGTCTCAATCAAAAGTACGTAGTGACTTGTTTCGATAGTGGGTGGTACGCCGTTCCGCAGTTGCCGTTCGTTATTTCGCAACCCGACGGATTCACTGATACGATCTATTCGGCCCCAATCTATTTCGGTGTTATGACTATGCCGCTCGATACGGCCAATGCCAACGCCATTACCGATATCAAGCCAATGGAGGATGCACCATTCATCATTAAGGAACTTGTTCCGTATGTAAAAATTGCTTTTTTGGTGATTTTGGCATTGGCAATTGTGGCATTCATAATATACGTGATTGTCAAGCGGAAACGCGACGAACCGATATTTGTCAAGCCAAAACCGCAGGAGCCTGCTCACGTAGTCGCTTTGCGGGAACTCGATTTGCTGAAAGAACAAAAGTTGTGGCAGCGAGGACTTGTTAAGGAATACTACACATCGCTTACCGAAATTGTCCGCATCTACCTGTTCGGAAGATTTGGCCTGCAGGCCATGGAAAGCACCACTGCTGAAATTATGCAATTGACAAAGTCTGTCGCTGAAATTGACAAGGATTTGCGAAAGGGGTTGCAGGATCTTCTTGAACGTGCCGATTTCGTAAAGTTTGCAAAGGCTCAGGCCGAAGCCAACGAAAATGAGGCAAGTTTCGAATTTGTCGAGCATTTTGTCTTGACAACAAAGCCTGTTGAACAACTCCGGGATGAAGACGATGGTGAATCAACTCAAAAAACAGAGCAATGACTATGGAAAACATAACATTCAATAATCCCAATTTGCTGTATCTGTTGCTTTTTCTTGTGCCTATGATTGGCTGGTACGTGTGGAAGCAACGTGATATGGACACGTCGATAAGGCTGTCGACATTGAAGGGCTTTGCCAAGGCGCCACGTACTTACAAGTGGTATTTGCGTCATGTGCCGTTTGCCTTGCGCACATTGGCATTGGCATTTTTCATTGTTGCCATTGCCCGTCCACAGTCAACTGACAGTTGGAGCAACACCACTACTGAAGGAATCGACATTGTGGTTGCGCTCGACATATCAGGCAGTATGCTGGCCGAGGACTTCAAGCCAAATCGTCTGGAGGCCGCAAAGGATGATGCCATAAGGTTTATTTCGGGTAGGCCAAACGACCGCATCGGCCTAGTTGTATTTTCTGGTGAAAGTTTTACCCAATGTCCGCTTACAACCGACCACGCAGTTCTCATCAATCTTATTAACGATGTCAAAAGTGGCATGATTGAAGATGGTACAGCAATCGGAGTCGGTTTGGCCAACTCAATCAACAGGTTGAAAGAATCAACGGCCCAAAGCAAGGTCGTTATTCTGATGACAGATGGTGTCAACAATCAAGGAGAAATACCACCGCTTACTGCCGCTGACATTGCAAAGGCAATGGGAGTGAGGGTCTATACGGTCGGCATTGGCACCCAAGGACAGGCACCATATCCGTTCCTTGATGCATTTGGCAACAAGCATTACCAGAATGTCGATGTCGAAATTGATGAAGATGGTTTTATTGATGTATATAAA
>CALCFP010000061.1 GCA_937900725.1 uncultured Bacteroidota bacterium
GTACGGTCCACGTAAACGATTCTTTAGGTTGCAGGGTTGTGTAGGCGCCTTGGCTCTCGAGTTCCACATACGATTTTCCCCTATTTACGTAAACCTGAATTTCGGCCTCTTCTGGTGCAGGTTGCTTAGGATCGATGTTCTGGAATTTCTTAATCATGAGCAGGCTGTCGTTGGCGAATGCCAGCCATCCTTGTCCGTCGGCATTAACCTTGCGGTTCTGGTCGGCTTGGTCAATGGTGTACCAGGCGACACCTTGTTCAGCCTTGAAGTTCATAAGGTCGGATGGCCAGATGCCTTCAACAGGCGAATCGAAGAATACCGTACCATTGGCAGCAACACGGGTGATTTCCCAAGGAGCAACACTACGTACTGTATCTGATTCGTTTACAAGAGTGTAACTAACAACAATTGAATTATCTGATTTATCGGTAGAGAAATCCTTGATTATCCTAAGTGGCAATCTTTGTGGAACCTGACCAGTCATGATTATATGGCCATCTTTTTGCTCTACCGAGTATGCCTTGCTATCGTGCTCGGGTACTGGAGGCCAGTTCCATTCTTTTTGTGGGCTTGTCCAGAATGTGCTGCCAAAAGAGTTTGGGAAACGGCTTTGCGAAATGATCTCCTTTTCGCCAAACTTGTACGACTTGATTTTTCCACCCTTTTCAGAATCTATAGTCATTGTGACATTGCCGACCGAAATGGTGTATATGGCACTAGGGTCCGATGGCTTTTCTTCAAATCGGAATCCTGGGAATTGTGCCTGTGCCTGCATTGCGCAAAATGTCAGTGCCACAGGGATGATGAATGTTTTACGTAGCATAATTTTAATGTTTGATTAATAATGGCCTTTTAACGACCTATTGTAGGCAAAATTATAAATTTTGTTTAACGGCATCATTTTATGTGGGTGTTTTTTCTCGTTTCGTTCATATGGCAGTATTTTTGCAAAAAACAAAATGTATGACACCTGAAAACATATCCATACGCGACACTCATTCGTTCACCGAAAGCCAGTTGGCCGATTTGTTCTTGTCGGTAGAATGGTCGTCGGGGCATTTCCCCGACAAACTCAAGGTTGCGATGCAGAATTTCGAGACGGTATATTCGGCTTGGGACGGCGAGCAACTTGTAGGCATGATTTGTGCTATGGACGACGGTATAATGACGGCTTACGTCCATTATCTATTGTTGCGTCCTGAATACCAAGGCTGTGGCATTGGCAAAATATTGGTCGAAAAGGTTAAGGAGCATTACAAGGACTATTTGCGAATTGTCATTGTAGCCTACAACAGCGAAGTCGTTTTACGAGAATTGCGGTTTCACCAAAGCCGACGATGCATCGCCTATGTTCATTACAGATTTGTGGACTTGATAAAAAATAGGCCGCCTTGCGACAGCCTATTTGTATTTATGAGTGTTTACATCTATTTGCTCAACACTGGGAACAGATAGTTGTATATGCTGCTCAATTCGGCCTGAAGGTCAGGTGAATTGGCTGTAACGGCAATGACGGCATCCTGGTCAGGCATCACTATAATGTATTGGCCGAATGCGCCATCGGCACGGTAAGCGTTTTGCGGACAGCGCCACATCTGGTATCCGTAGCCCAAAAGCCAGGCGCAATTCTCCTCGGTCAGGCCCTTTGCCTCCACTTCGTCGGGACGGGTTCCGGCAGGCACAGACGGCACTTGGAATGCCGATGCCTCGTCAACCCATTCGGCACTTATCAGTTGCTTGCCGTTCCAGTTGCCTTTCTGCAGGAATAACTGGCCGAATTTTGCCATATCCTCAGTTTTCAGGTACAATCCCCATCCACCGCAGTTGATGCCTTGAGGGCTTTCCTCCCATTTCGGCTTGCTTATGCCCAGTGGCTCAAACAATCGTGGCGTAAGGAAATCGACCACTTTCTCGCCAGTGAGTTTCTGCACAATGGCCGACAGCATGTAAGTTCCCATCGAGTTGTAGCAATACCATGTTCCAGGTGTCTTGGTTACAGGTTGCGCAAGAAATTTTTTCACCCAGTTGTCTGATTTTTTGCCTTCTGGCGCCACTTCATGCCCGCAATTCATTGTCAACAGGTCGCGAATGGTGATGGCACGCAAATTATCGGACACTTCGCATGGCAAATCGTCTGCGAATAAGTTGATAAGCGTGTCGGTTACTTTCAGCCTGCCTTCGTCGACAAGCATGCCGATGGCAGTTGCTGTGAACGATTTGCTCACCGAATGCATGACGTGTGGCTTGCCTGGCTTGCCACCGTTGCACCATTTTTCGTAAATAACCTTGCCATGCTGAAGAATCATGACACTTTGCAATATCACATTTTCCAGCGAGTCGGTATGGGCAAACAGCGCGTCGGCTGCGGCCTGCACCTCGGCTGGCGTTTCGGCACGTGGCAACGACTTGTCAGTTTGGCTTGATTGGTTCGATGCGCACGATTGGCACATTGACACTATCGCTATGGACAGTATAAAAGCGTGAATTTTTTTCATATTCATTTTTTTTGAAATCATAACTTTAAAGTTAATAAAAAAACTGTTTTTTGGGCACTTGTCAACGGCAGTTATTTTTAGGATTGTTTTTCAGTTGTAACTGAAAAATGATTGTTTTGTGTGTAATTTTTCATTTATAAGTGAAAAAATGGACATTTTTGTATAGAATTTTCAGTTATAACTGAAAATCCAAATATGTGTTTTTTAAACCAAACCTATTATTATGAAGATACCATTCACTTTTGCATTGTGCATTTCAGCCATTATAACTTTTGCACAAAATGGTGTGACTTTTAAAATTGAGGACCTAACTCCTCCCAAAGGGCCATTAAGTAGCATTTCCTATTCAGATTATGAAGTTATTAAAGACAAAAAATTGATTGCTTGTAGCGAAATGCCCCAAAATATGGCAATTGGCGAATATGGATTTCATCCTTTTTATGAGGCAGTTAGTCGGTCATACTTTGATCATCGCCCATTGGTTTTGTCGCCAGATATGATTTGGCTGCTAATAGAACAAGGTTTTGCCAGCCACGTCAATTCCAATCACAATGAATTGAGACATATGTTCGTCGATTTTGAAGGGAAAAAGAATTTACAGATAAACGTAACTGGCGACCCGGCATTAAGTGTAGTTGATAATATGCTGATTCAGAATTGGGACAGCATTATTCAAAGATTTCCGCCTATGATAGCAGAATATACAGGCGATGAATTGATGAACACATTGACTGCCGACTTTTCCACAACAACTTCAACAGAAAGAATTGCATCAGAAATTGCAATAATGAAAGCAATGGAAAACTATTTTGAATATGAAGTGTTTATTGCTGCTTGCGGTATTCCAGAAATAACTCTGTTAGGAACCACAGATGATTGGTTGAAAGTTATTGAGAAAACAAAGAAACTATCAAAATATAATTTAGAATGGTGGACAAACAGATTGGTACCTATATTGGAACAATTTGTCAGAGCATCTCAAAATGATATAGATAAAAAATTCTGGAAAAACATTTATAAATATCATAGTGGTACAGGATGCAAAAGAACATTGTTTCCAAAACCAGCATACGCTGATGGTTGGTTTGTCAATTTTTTTCCATACGACAAAGATAGCAACAAGATTAGTGAGACAATTAAAGACGAATCTGTCTTGCCTAATGAAATGGTTACTGTTGAAATTAAATTAAAAGCAATGTATGAGGATACTATTGTAGAAAAGAATCTGTTATTAAGCGCAGGCTTTATTGGCGCGGTGCAAGATAGTTTCAATTATGCACTTACACCTCAAATAGGTTGGGTTTTGGAAGATTCTGATAACATCATTGCTAAAATAAATGATTGGAAATTTGGAATGATTGATGATAATATTATTTCAGAAAATAATGATAATATCATTGTTGAAATCGATGATTCGGAAAATATTAATGATTGGGGAAGAATAACGATAGATAGTATTCCAGAAGATTTTAGGCTATATAAAAGCATAGAAAGTTTAAAAGTAAAATTTACCAAAAATGTATTTTTCCCTGAATGGATGAAAGACATTGATATAAAACATCTTGATATTAAAGGGGCAATCACAGACGAAGAAACAGAAAAGATAAAGTCGTTTTACCCTGATATAAATATCTATATCAATAAGGATTTTTAGTTCATTCTTTCAATAAAAAAATGCACTAATGAACATACTGATAATAAATGGCAGTCCGCGACGTCAGGGACTGATTTCGCAGATGCTCGGGATAATGCGTGAAGTGGCTGAATCGCAAGGCGCAAACGTTGAAACCGAGCAGGCAAACGACCTAGTGGCAAAACCTTGCATTGGCTGTATGGCCTGCCGTACAAAGAACCAGTGTGTACTGCCAGAAGACGACAGCCAGCGCTTGCTTAAGAAGATTGCATCGGCGGATGCCATAATCATTGGTTCGCCGTGCTATTGGGGCAACATACCAGGCCAACTGAAACTACTTTTCGACCGTATGGTCTATGGGTTGATGCGCGACACTCCCCGATTCCCCGAACCGCTAATGAAAGGAAAGAAATGCGTGCTTGTAAGCACCTGCACCACGCCGTGGCCTTTCAGCGTATGGTTCAATCAGTCGCGTGGCGCCATAAAGGCACTCAAGGAGATATGCCGTTACAGCGGATTCGACATAGTTGCCACCCTTGAGAAGGGAAATACGCGTAACGACACTGCCCTTTCGGAACGAGAAAAGGACAAATGCCGAAAGATTGCCACCAAATTAACCCAACAATCTTGAATGTTGAGTTGACAAATAAATGGGGATTGAAAAATAGACATAAACTATTTTGCTAAATTGCTTAGTTGAATATTAAAACAAAAAAATAGGCTAATTAATTTTAAAACAGATAATAATGAAAGCAAGACACATTGTTACGGTTGCCGTTCTTATGGCGGCATCAATGTTGGCAAATGCCCAGGAACAGCCCAAGGCACCAGGCCTTGAATTTGCATTTGAACTAAAGGTGAAATGCGACCCAGCCTACACCGTAGGACAGACATCGCATGGTTCACGCGTCATCATCCCTATTGTTGGCGGCACATTTGAAGGCCCGAACATCAAGGGAACAATTTTGAATGGCGGTGCCGACTATCAGTTAGTTGACAATGCCAAAGGGCGCAACGAGATTGAGGCAATATACTCAATCAAGACCGACGACGACGTTTACATTCACGTGCGCAACTGCGGCCTGATTGTCACAGGCAAAAATGCCGATGGCTCACCAAACTTCTACTTCCGCACGTCGCCTAAGTTTGAGGCTCCAAACGACAGCAAGTACGATTGGCTGAACAATTCCGTATTCATCTGCGACACAGGTTTTGGGCAAGGATACATCCTGCTTCGGGTGTGGCGTGTGCTATAAAGGCGTTTCCGAAAGGTGGCATCAAGTTCAAAACTTATGGTCTAAAAAAGCCAAATCATATTGCCAAAACGGTCAATCATCGAATTTAAGCGACAATTATTTTTCATAAGTGCAAAATCATTTTAGTTTTGTCACGATTGAATTCACTAATTTAAAATAGTAATAACTATGCAAAAACCACTAATTAAAAACTTATGCACTCTTGCATTGGCAATGAGTGTAGGTTCAGCAATGGCACAATGGGGTCCACGTCCTGAACCAGAAGACCCAACAGGCTTGAAAGACGCCTACAAGGACTATTTCAAGGTTGGTGTCGCAGTAAATATGCGCAACATGTCGAATCAGGCCGAAAAGGACATGATTCTGAAAGAGTATAACAGCATCACTGCCGAAAACGACATGAAGCCAGGTTCACTTCAGCCACGTGAAGGCGAATGGAACTGGGCTAACGCCGACAGCATCGCAAACTTCTGCCGTGCAAACGGCTTGAAATTGCGCGGACACTGCCTTGTATGGCACTCACAATTCGCCACTTGGATGTTCTATGACAAGAAAGGCAAAGAAGTAAGCAAGGAAGTATTCTATGAGCGCTTGAAAACCCACATCACCACTGTTGTAAACCGTTACAAGGACGTTGTTTACTGCTGGGACGTTGTTAACGAGGCAATGGCCGACGACGCTCGTCCACAATTCGTTCCTGGCAAGGGATTCCAACCTGCAAGCCCATATCGTCAATCACAATTGTTCAAACTTTGCGGCGACGAGTTCATTGCAAAGGCATTCCAGTTTGCTCGTGAAGCAGACCCTAATGCTATCCTCTTCTACAACGACTATAATGCAGCTAATC
>CALCFP010000062.1 GCA_937900725.1 uncultured Bacteroidota bacterium
TGTGCATCTGATTCGCGACAGACATTTGCTTGGCGTATCGCCATTTTATGCCCAACTTGTCAGTCAAGACAATATGGTTCTGGCTTTCTCGCGCGACGACTTGCTGTTTGTGTTTAATTTCCATCCGAGCAAGAGTTACACCAACTTTGAAATACCCGTGCTTGAAGGCAAGTACAAGATTATCATGAGTACCGATGAATTGCGGTTCGGTGGTTTCGGCCGCATCGATGAGACAATGACTTATCCTACAACTGTGGCCAGTGTCGATGACAAGTCGGTGATTAAGTTGTACATTCCTGCACGTTCGGCATTGATTTTGCAACGACAGTTCATACCTAATGTTTATCAGAGGCTGCGGGGAGCAAAACGTTGAATTTTGATTTTTTTTGAATACTGATGTCTTTCGTATCAATATACCAGGTTCTTCCGCGTCTTTTCGGAAACAAGAACACAAATCCCGTTTTCAACGGTTCTATTGAGGATAACGGGACGGGCAAGATGTCCGATTTCACGCATCATGTGTTGGAGCAAGTCAAGGATATGGGATTTACTCACATCTGGTACACTGGGCTCATTGAGCATGCACGTTGCACAGGTAATCCTGAATTCGGCATTCCGGCAGGAAATCCGCAAATAATCAAGGGCAAGGCTGGTTCGCCATACGCCATAACCGATTATTACGACATTGACCCCGATTTGGCCGATTCGGTCCCCGACAGGCTTAAAGAGTTCGATTGCCTGGTGAAGCGCACCCACGATGCTGGCTTGAAGGTCGTTATTGATTTTGTTCCAAATCACGTCGCAAGGCAGTATCATTCTGATGTTCGGCCAAATGCCGATTTCGGCCGTGACGACCATTCGGAGTGGAATTTCTCGCCATTGAACGATTTCTACTACACGGACGAACCTTTGCCTTTGCCCGCCGGTTGCGGAACCAATATGGGCGCCGCCAACGTACCCGACTATCTTGAAACCCCTGCCAAGGTTACCGGCAACGACCAGTTCTCGGCATATCCATCTATAAATGATTGGTATGAAACTGTTAAACTGAACTATGGCGTCGACTATATGGACAACCGCAACGGGCAGTTCAGTCCGCATCCTGTCTTGTGGCGGAAAATGGTTGACATTCTATGTTATTGGGCTGACAAAAATGTTGATGCGTTCCGATGCGATATGGCCGAAATGGTGCCCGTTGAGTTCTGGCAGTATGCCATTGCCGAAGTTAAATCTAAATATCCCGACATACAGTTTATCGCTGAAGTCTACAATCCTCAGATGTATAACGACTATATCTTTCGTGGTGGTTTCGACCTGCTTTACGACAAGGTTGGATTGTATGATACGTTGAGGTCGATAACCTGCAACGGGACATCGGCCAGTCAGTTGACACAGTGCTGGCAACGACTTGAAGGTATCAATCATAAGATGTTGCGTTTCCTTGAGAACCACGATGAACAACGAATCTCATCGCGTTTCTTTGCCGGTGATCCGTTCAAGGCACTGCCTGCAATGCTTGTGACAGCAACTATGAATCAGGGCGGGGTAATGGTATATTTTGGACAGGAACTCGGCGAGCCTGCCGATGGAGCAACGGGCTATGGTGGTGACGACGGACGAACCACCATTTTTGACTATTACAATGTGCCTCAATTCCAAAAGTGGTACAATGGGGGCAAGGCTGACAATCAGTTGCTTGACAACGATGAAATCGCTTTGCGCGACTGTTATGTGGCGTTGTTGCGTATGGTTGTCACAGAGCCTTGTTTCACGAATGGCGAATTTTACGACTTGATGTGGGCCAACAATTTTCAAGGTGGGCCTGATGCATCAAAAGTGTATGCCTATCTGCGTTATACGGGCGATGAGGCTATGCTTGTGGTGGTCAATTTTGACCAAAACAACAATCATCAATTTGCATTTCGCATACCAGAGCACGCGTGGAACTGCATTGGTTTCGGAATGGAGGGCAAGGCAACTTTGACAGCGATGTATGGTGAGTCGCCGTCTTTGGAAATGGATATCCGCCAAATTGCCGATTCCGGCATACAAATTAGTTTGCAAAAAATGTCTGGCGTGGTGCTGAAAGTGAGGAAGAAACAAGATTAAGGTTACAACATAGAACGTAAAACCTAAAACTTAGAACTTAAAACCTAAACCCCATTAGTCTTTGACTTATGTTTTTTTCGTTGCATAAATGCAATATTGCGGTATCTTTACCAAACGGAAACCAAGGCATTTGGCTATTCCGATTTTTTGTGTTTGCAAAAAGTTTACTTAATAATATGAATCAATGGCATTTTGACTATTCAAGATGCTGATAATTAAAGGAGGAACCTTAAAATGGAAATTAAAAAAATCACAGACCCCGCATTCAGAAAATACGGACGCTTAGTTACTAACGTTGATTTCACTGAACTTATTGAAGCCTTGAAAACCAAGACCCCTATGCCAGAGGGTGTTGGATATGAACCTTCAGTTCCAGCTTTGGAAGCAACAGCTACCGCAAAGCAACTTAAGACTATCACATTTGGCGAGATGCCTATTGAGGTAGGATATTGCAATGGTCACAACACAAAGTTGAATGCCGTTGAATATCACAGAAACTCTGAAATCAATGTAGCTGCAACTGATGCAGTTCTTATTGTTGGTATGCAACAAGATATCAACGACGATTTTACTTATGAGACTTCAAAGATGGAAGCATTCCTTTTGCCTGCTGGTCAAGCTGCTGAAATCTACGGAACAACTCTTCACTATGCCCCTTGCTCATTGTCGGCAGACGGTTTCCGTGTCGGCATTGTACTGCCTAAATACACCAACTATCCATTGGACGAGGCTCATAAGCCAGGTGAGGACAAACTTATCACTGCCAAGAACAAATGGCTTATCGCTCACAAGGATGGTGGACAAGACCCAAATGCGTTCATTGGCTTGATTGGTGAAAACCTTGATATCGCAAAATAACTCAAAGCAGTTGTTTGAAAACATACTTTAGACGGATGCCGATTGGCATCCGTCTTTTTTTTGTCAATATTTGACAAAGTGTTTTTTTGCTAGTGGAATAAAGTTGTAGGCCAACGTCATTCCTTAGTCCATATTCGCAGGTTGAGGTTGAGCATTTCAACTATGCTGATAGTCAGGCGCAGAGCGAGAAAGTCGGACTTTACGTCTTCAATTCTGTATTTTACCTCGAACCTGTTGGTGCTCGATGGTACCATAATCAGCATCTTGTTGTCGTGGAATGATATTGCCAAACCATTGTCTTTCAATTTTGAACAAAACTCATCGTGCATTTCCATTATTCTCATTTGCAACGATGGTGTCAAAATGTAGCGAGCTTCCTGGTCGTTTGACGTGAATGTGTTGTACCGTTCTTCAAAGTTGACGTCTTCAAGGTGACACCGTTTTAGACTCGACAGGAATCCTATTGTTCTGGTCCTGAACCATTTCGATGTGACGGTGGTTATGCCGTTGAAATATTTGTTGAAATCTGCCTCAAATACAAATCCTTTGAAATCAACCACTTCGTATGATTGTTTTCCGTTGCTTTCCCTATGATACAACTTAACCTCGCCATAGACAAAACTTGTGCTTCCTACTTTGCCTCTTATGGTGTCTTCGTTTATGAATCTTTCATTGAATGGCATTTTTATCAGGTGCGACGAAAGAATCATATCCTTTGTGAGCGTGCCTTCGGGTTCGTAAGTGGCGCCAGGGCAGATTGAGTTTACAATCTTTGGCATCACTTCGGTCTTGTATATTTTGTTGCGCTTGTTATGGTTGATTGAATATATTATCCCATAGGAAAATGCGAGGGTAATCAAGATTGCTATTGGCGAATGCGAACAGATTAAGCCAATCACACCCAAGGTAAGTCCAATCAAAGTACCATTGATAGCCGTCTTGACTCTTGATTCTTGCCTTTGTTTTTCCAAAGAGTCAAGAGTTTTCTTGATTTCAGATTCTATTTCTGTCCAATTGTTTGCGTCTAATGACATTGCAACTCAACAGATTAGAAACTTACTTTTACGTTTTCCCGTTCTTCGGCGCGTGCCTCAAAGAAAGTTCTTTGGCTGAACCCGAACATTCCTGCCACAATGTTGGTAGGGAAGGATTGTACGGCGTTGTTGTAACTCATGACTGATGCGTTGAAACTGCGTCGTGATGCTGAAAGTTGTTCTTCAGTCTCGTTTAGCGAACGTTGCAGTTGTAGGAAATTAGCCGATGCCTTAAGGTCGGGATATTGCTCAATGTTGATTCGCAGACCGCTTATTAACTTTTGCATATTATTGTCAAGTTCGTTCTTCTGTTCGCTGGTCATCTGGTTGTAAGGCGTGTTGCGTAGTTCCACAATGCGTGCCAAAACGGTTTCTTCGTGTTTGGCATAGCCTTTTACAGTTTCTACAAGGTTAGGAATCAAGTCGTAGCGTTTCTTGAGCTGAACGTCGATGCCTGCCATTGCGTTGTCAACCTGATTGCGCTTTACAACGACTTCAGGATCCCGCCCTACCATACGCTCGGCAACCATGACTGCGACCAGAGTCGGCTCAAGGAGCGTCTGGCCTCGTTCCGGATGACGGCGCCGTATTACTTCTTCGACAGGAAGGGATTCAGGTTCATCGTGCTGGACACGAACCATGTCGTCGGGGCCGACGGCAAAATGGTCCACTACGAGCTTTCGAACTACCAGAAGATCGCCGCGAAGGACATGCGGCGCATCAGCCGTCTCGGTCCCGAGCAGCTTGAATGGCTCAAGGCGACGATTGATTCGTCGCCGCATCCCTGCATCCTCGGCAGCCATTGCAGCTTCGAGCGCTTTTCGTCCGACTGGTGCTACGGTAGTGCGGATGGCGAGGCGGTGCGTGCGATCATTGACGCGGCGAACGCGAAG
>CALCFP010000063.1 GCA_937900725.1 uncultured Bacteroidota bacterium
ATTCGTCTTCGAAACTCGTATTTTGAGTTAAACCAATATCTTCATGAAACGAAATAGTGGTGATACTTTCTTCATTTGGTTTATAATTAAAGAACAATATAGTCCGTGATTAACCTGCGAATATATTAAAAAACTTTGACCATGCGCTTATTCTTAGAGAAGATGATCCTTTATTACCAGCAATACTCGATGTGTATGAGAAGCAGGGTATTCGGAACGGCCATCCACAAAACAAGATGAAGGGCGAGGCATTCAAGACACAATGGGCAACAGCATACCCTGACAGCAGACTGGGGGTGACAAAAGAGACTATGACCGTTGAAGGTATGATTAAGATTGTGTACGACCTCTTGAAAGACAAGTTAAACATTGCGAAACTCACCTTTGCAAGTGGTGCCAATATGGCCTGCCAGGAATACGAAGTAAACAGGACTGTCGACCGTTGCCCGCTTTGTGGCATAGCGATGAATGAGAATGGCGTCTGTCCAAAATGCGGGTACAAGAAGTAAGCATTTTATTGATGCGGTTGCATTAATGATTAATCGGCAAACGAGCGGATGAAAAAGTTCATTCGCTCGTTTCATATTGGCATATTCTACAAGCGAATAAAATTCATTGAAATACCTGACAAACAATATATAACGTAAAAACACAAGGTTTGCAGATAGATGAATGAGTGAAAAAAAACGGACAAGGCAAATGTCTTGTCCGTTTGATAATTTAGAGTATGACAGAATTCTACTTTTTGCTTGCAACAGCAGCTTTCTCTATTGCAAGGCCTGCCTTGTAAGTTTCAATATATTTGTTGAAACCTTCAACATTCTCCTTGGTAGGTGCGATCGACACGCCTGTATTGCCTGCAAACACCTTGCTATCAAGATAATCGGCAAGATTCTGATTCTTGTCGTTATTGACAACATAAGCGGCAAGAAGCGCGATGCCCCAAGCGCCACCTTCGCCTGCTGTCTCCATTACAGATATAGGCGAGTTCAAGGCTGCGGCAAGCACACGCTGTCCAACGCCTTTTGTCTTGAACAGTCCGCCGTGGCCTGTGATGCGGTCAATCTTTATTTTTTCCTCATTAAGAAGAATGTCGTTGCCAAGTTTCAACACACCGATAGAGCCATACAGATGCACACGCATAAAATTGGCAAGATTAAACTTGTCGTTGGCTGAACGGACAAACATTGGACGTCCTTCTGTAAGGCTTGAATCGGCGACAGGTTCTCCTGAAATGTAATTGTAAGCCAAAAGTCCACCGCAATCGGCATCGCCTGCGAGAGCGTTATTGTAAAGTTTGCCGTAAAGTTCATCCATATCCACTTTATGCCCCATCAACTCAAGCGACTCCTTAAACAGTCCAACCCAAGCGTTAAGGTCTGATGTGCAGTTGTTGCAGTGAACCATAGCGACAAGACTGCCATCAGGCGTGGTAACCATATCGATAGGCTCGTAAGGTTTAGACAAGTCTTTTTCCAGCACAATCATTGAGAACGACGATGTGCCAGCAGAAACATTACCAGTGCGCTGTTTTACTGCATTTGTCGCCACCATGCCTGTACCTGCGTCACCTTCTGGCGCACAGAAAGGAATGCCAGCCTGAAGTTTGCCTGAAACATCGAGTTTCCTTGCTCCCTCGGCAGTAAGAACGCCCGCCTTCTCGCCAGCGACAAGCACTTTCGGGAAGATGTCGAGCAAAGTCCAGTTGTAACCCTTCGGGGCGATCAGTTTGTTGAACTTATCAACGAACATTTCGGCGATGTAGACGTTATTGCCGGAGTTGCTACCGGTGGTATTGCTCAGGGTGCTCTTGTTGCCCAGGAATTAGGCAAGCCTTTCGTATATGTACGTTCTGAGGAGAAGAAGCATGGTCTTACCAATCAGATTGAAGGAGAAATCCACGAAGGTCAGTCTGTAGTAGTTATCGAGGATCTCGTTTCTACCGGAAAGAGCAGTCTTATCGCTGTAAAGGCTCTCCGTGAGAAAGGTTGTAAGGTGAAAGGTATGGCGGCTATCTTTACCTATGGTCTGCAGGTTGCTGATCAGAATTTTAAGGATGCTGACGTTGAACTTCACACTCTTACCAACTATGACGCCCTCATCGAGGTGGCCCGTAAGGAAGAATACATCC
>CALCFP010000064.1 GCA_937900725.1 uncultured Bacteroidota bacterium
CGCATTCCTACGGAATGCCATTCTGCACAATGAATCAAATTCTACCAAGGGGCATTTCCTACGGAAATGTTTCTGCGCAAATTGGCAATATATTTTGTATTGAATGGTTTCTGTAGAGACGCAAAATTTTGCGTCTCTACAGAAACCGCATATACAAACAATGTGTTTCTTGCTTGCTAAACTGACGCTATTAATCGCAATCCTAAATTCGTTCAAGCAATGTAAACGAATGTTCCACACCCTCATACTGATTGTATATCAGCACTTTTCTTATGTCAGACGATTGTCCTTTGCGCATAAGTGCAAATTGTGGTATGTGTTGGCTGTTCAGGATATTTGCCGACATCCACATCGCGAATGCCGTCGATGTTAGGTACTCGCCACACAAATGCTTGTAATACACCACATTTGCGTATGGCAACGATTTTTCGAGTTCAATGTAAGGCTTGTCGGTACGGCAATCGCCATTGCGGCCGAGCACTACTGTATCAACTTCTGAAAGCGACAGTCCGTAACGCTTGATGAAGTTTTCGGCTTCGGCCTCAACATTCAAATTCTTGCCGACCATAGTCATTGTACCAACGACTTTGGCCAATGAATTTTCCGTTGCCTTCGCGCCAAGCATAAAGAACGATGAGCCTTCGCCATACAGCGTTCCCTCCTCTGCCCCGTCAAACAACTGCGAGTTGAGAAGAGCGCTCTTGCGCCACAGCCCTTGATTGTCGGCCATTTGGTGAAACTGCTGCGTATATTCGTCGATGCCGCCAAGCAGCACATTTTCGGCATCGCCTTCGCCTATCCGCATAAGAGCATCGAGCAAGGCATTCTCAAACGACAACGCATTGTGAATGTACGTCATGTTGTAGCCGTTAAGTTTGAACGCTATGGCTATTTGGCTGCCAATCATATTGTGCGACGAATTTATGAACGGTATCGGCGACAGCGTTCATGCCAAGGAACTGCTCCTTCTCATTCTTTATGGCGAAGAAGAGTTTTTCCAAATCGGTCGGGCAAGCCAAGCCAGTGCCCACTATTACGGCATCGGGCCTTACTCCGCTGTTGCCCATGCAGATGCTTGCGGCGCCCAACCCCATCTTCAGTATGCGCGACATTCGGCGCAACTTCACAGGGTCGATTAAGGTCTTGTAGTCGGGCTCGACACAACGAATGGCCTGTTGGTTGTATTCGGTCATTCCGTCACTGAAGAACGCGCCGTCGAAGGTGCGTTGGGGCGATATCATGCCGACTGAGTTGATGTATGCCTTCATTGCACTTTCGATATTACAAGGCTTGTGTCGTTGCCGCCAAAGCCGAATGAGTTTGACACTATGTTGCGTATGGGCATGCTTATTGGTTCGCAGACAGGCGTCAACAGGCCTTCGTCCATAGGATTGCCGAACCTGACATTTGGCAATGCCATATCGTTGTTGATTGACAAGATTGACAGCACGCACTCAATGGCGCCGGCTGCTGCAAAAGTATGTCCCGTGAAACCTTTTGTTGAACTTACCAACGGCAGTTTTTCGCCAAAGGCGCCGCAGATGGCCTTGCTTTCGGCAAGGTCGTTGGCCTGCGTTCCGGTGCCGTGCGCGTTCAGGTAATCGATGTCCGACGGCGCAAGCCCAGCCGATTCAATGGCCTTCAGCATTGTGTTGCGGGCGTATATGCCATCAGGATTGACAAGCGTCTGATGAAAAGCCTCGTTGAAATTGGCAAACCCCTTTATTTCGGCATATTTGCGCTTGCCTCTTGCCATCTCCTCCGACTCCAGGACCAGGAAGGCGGCTCCCTCGCCAGGCGTTATGCCGTTGCGGTCGCGGTCGAACGGACGGCAACCCGTAGGCGACAGAATCTCCAGAGCGTTGAATCCGTTAAGCGAGAATCGCGACAGCGCATCCATTCCGCCCACAAGCATAGTGTCGGCCAAGCCGTTGCGTATCATCCTTACGCCGTTCATTATGGCGTTTGCCGACGACGAGCAGGCCGTGCTGATAGTAGATATGTTATGCGTGATGCCCAACTCAAGGGCGATGTATTCGGTAGTTCCCGAACAGCCGAAAGCCTGATACATCGCAAGGTCGTGGCACTTATGGCCGAGCATTTCCTCGTAGTGGGCCTCAAGCAGATCCTGACCGGCAACCGTTGTTGAGCCGACAATGCCGATATTGCCGACGCGTGTGTCACATTGGGCCATTGCCACGGCACTTTTGGCGGCAATGAGTCCGAGCAGAAACGAACGGCTATGGTGTTCGTCAAGCGCCACACCAGCCATTTCGGCCAATTCCGAATTCGACTTGTGTATTTCGCCTACAGGAATGTCCTTCAAGGCCGAATCGAACAGTTGCAACCTGCCAATGCCGCTTTTCTTGCTTGCGAGTGAGCACAATGTCTCTTCAGGACCGATGCCTATCGACGACAGAATGCCGAATCCCGTGACAAAGACGCGAGCAGGCATTATGCTATTTTTCTTCGTGAGATAGGATGAACTGCGCCATTGTCCTGACAGAAGCCAGTATTTCACGGCGTTGGCGTGGGTCGTCAACGTGTATGTGGTATTCCTTTTCGAGAAGGAGAATCAACTCAATGGCATCAATAGAATCAAGCCCCAGGCCTTCGCCTTCGCCAAACAATGGCGCATCAGGGTTTATGTCCGCAGGTGTAAGGTCCTCTATTGACAAAGCGTTGATGATTTGTAACTTAAGTGTTTCTATCAATTCTGATTCACGTTCCATTATCGTATGATTTTTTTGTTTTCACAAAGTACTGACAATGTCAGGCATAATGCAGCGAAGGCCAATAGCAGACCACATTCAGGCAGTACGGACATCCAATCGCTGTCGCGCACAAAAATATCATAAAAACCCGAAAGTCCCCAATTTAATGGCGAAATAAGACTTACCACCTGCATGGCGTGCGGCATGACGAATATCGGAATCCAGATGCCACCCACGGCAGCCATTATCACAACCGATATTGAGCCGAAGATTGATGCCTGTTGGCTGTTTGAAGCGATACGCCCGATTGCCATTCCGTAGCCTATGGCGGCCAGCGACACCGACAGCGACATGAGCACAAGCGCACCCACGCTGTGGCCAAGTTCGAGACGGGGCAAGCCCATTTTCGGCAAGACAAATATGCCCATAAGTATCATAACCGTTATCTGCAGAAGGCATACTACCATATAGACGGCCATCTTGCCGAACGTGTAAGCCCACACGGGGCAAGGCATAGTCTTTATGCGCAGGAAACTGCCGTCCTCACGCTCCTTTATTATATTGTTTGCCAGCGAGATGACAATGAAGAAAACCGCAAACAGGCTCCATGCAGGCACATTGTGCTGAACCGAGTTTGGCATTACGACAGAATCGCCCTCTTGTGCATATTGTTCGCGTATGTTTATTATGTCTTGCGGAATTTCAATCTTGCCGATGCTTACGGGAAAAATCTGATTGACAGATGCGGCCACCTCATTCAGCACAAGTTGGGTCTGCAGCCTTGCGGCATATTCGCCAATGGAACTTGCAATGGTAGCCTTGAACGAATCCTTGACCGTCGGGTCGACAAAAATCGACACGTTGTTCGGCTCAACCTCCTTCAGTTCGTACTCCGGGTCGAACGCGTGCATCACGTTTGAGCGTATGTTCTTCCGAATCTTGCGAGTGGTGCCTTCCGGAATCACAATGCCAATCTGATACTCGCCACGAGCCACCTTGCGCTCAAGCAATTCAGCCGTCAGCGAGTCGGAACCCATATCGGTTGTGATGTCGAAGATGCCCACTTCGGCAATGCTTTTCTCTATGGCACAGCCAAGCGAGTCCTTGTCGTTGTTCAGGAGCAGAAGTGGAATCTGCGTCTCGTTGACCGAGTTGTAGGTGCTATCCTGCAGATAGGTCATCAGCACTACCAATACCAAAGGCATTAGGAACATGAACGCAAGCCCGGCGATGTCGCGCGTCAGGAACAGATAGTCCTTGTATAATATCGATATGAATTTACGCATTGCCTATTGATGTGCCTGTTGTTTTCAGGAAAAGGTCCTCAAGGTCAGAGCATCCGTGACGGCTGATAAGGTCGGCAGGCTCGCCAACGCAGGCTATCCGCCCCTTGTCGATGAGTGCGACGTGATCGCAAAGCGTTTCGGCTTCGTTCAGATAGTGCGACGTATATATCAGCGTGGTGCCCTTGCTGTTCAGTGTCTTGAGATACTCGAGTATGTTGTGGCGCGTCTGCACGTCGATGCCTACGGTAGGCTCGTCGAGAAAAAGGTACCTGGGTCTGCACGAGAGCGCGAACGATATGTAGCTCTTCTTCAGTTGTCCGGCCGACATCGCGTTCATCTTCAAGGAAGGGTTCACCTCGAACAGTGACATCAGTTCCAGAAAGACAGAGTGGTCATATCCGGGCCAGAACTTTCCGCAGTCTTTGGCCCAGGTCTCAGCCACGCTGTTGACGGGAGCCACCTCATCCGGAAGGAAATATTGGTTCTGAAGGAATTCGGGCAGGCGGTCGTAAGGAATGAATCCGTCGGAAAGGACAGTGCCCTGCCTTGCCTTCTTCAAACCGCACAGAAGAGTGAGCAGGGTGGTCTTCCCCACTCCGTTCACTCCCACAACCATAATGACGTAAGGTTTCTTTGAGAAATCGAACGGGACGACCTCCTCTGTACCGTCGAGGTCGATAAGGCTGGATATTTCCTCACGGAGAATTCCGACCAGCTCGTCAAAGGACATATACTTGTCCCTCCCGACACGCTCTTCAAGATTGTCAATGATCTTCAGCGTAGTATCGACACCCATATCGGAAGATACCAGCGCCTCCTCAATTGCATCCAGTACGTCATCGTCCACTCTGGACTTTCCTACGACGGCTCTGGAAAGCTTTTGAAAAAAGTTCTGCTTGGTCTTTGCTACTCCTTTGTCAAAAATACCCATTTCAGTCTTATATTGCAATCTACAAATATAGGCAAAAACAAGGAAATTTCAGCGTATTAGATAGTCGTAAGATTAAGGTTACGCCACTTTACAATGATATTGTTGCCATCATGGATCTGAAGCATGATACGGCCAGGGGTCTTGCCGATAAGTTCGTCATTGATATCGATCATTGCCTCACCGTTGAGCCATGTCTGGATATGGTCGCCCTCGACTCTGAGACGGAGAGTGTTCCTCTCATGCTCCTTGAGGATTTCCTCCTTCTCGTCAGGAATCTGATAGAGCCATCCACGT
>CALCFP010000065.1 GCA_937900725.1 uncultured Bacteroidota bacterium
ATATCAACCCGTCGGAAATAAACAAGAACGTCAAAGTTGACGTGCCTGTGCTTGGCAATTGCAAGCAGACTCTTGCGGCTGTGACCAAACTGATAAACAACGCCAAGCATACCGAGTGGATACAAAGTTTCGAGCCTTACTACGAGCAGGAAAAGGAGATGGTAATAGAAAAGGAAATACATCCAACCTCTGGCCCGATAAAAATGGGCGAAGGGGTGAATGTAGTGACCGAGCAGACTAACAACCAGGCTGTTTTGGTCACCGATGTCGGCCAAAACCAAATGATGTCGGCCCGATACTTCAAGTTCACCAAAAACCGAAGCATAGTGACATCAGGCGGAATGGGAACAATGGGATTTGGCATACCTGCCGGCATAGGCGCCGCATTTGGCGCTCCCGACCGCGACATCTGCGTGTTCCTGGGCGACGGAGGCCTGCAAATGACAATTCAGGAATTCGGCACCATTATGGAGAATCAAGTTCCTGTAAAACTGATTCTCATGAACAACAATTACTTGGGCAACGTTCGCCAATGGCAAGCCATGTTCTTCAACCACAGGTACTCGTTCACACCAATGAAAAATCCTGATTTCATGAAGATTGCATCGGCATACAACATTCCATGCAACACTGTAGTGAAGAGAGAGAATCTGGCAAGCGCCGTGAAGAGAATGATGGACACCAAAGGCCCGTACCTGCTACAGGTTGCAGTAGAGGAGGAAGGCAATGTGCTGCCAATGTGCGCACCTGGCCACGATGTTGATGACATGATGTTGGAATACAAATAAAAAACTCAAATGGAACAAGAAGAAAAGACACTATACACCATATTGGTTTTCTCTGAAAACCTGGCTGGCTTGCTAAACCAGATTACAGCCGTATTTACTCGCCGTCAGGTAAACATTGAAAGTCTAAATGTCTCTGCATCAAGCATCAAAGGCATACACAAATACACTATCACCTGCTATAGCGATGCGGAAACAATAGAAAAGATAACTCGCCAGATTGAACGTAAGATAGATGTCATCCAGGCAAACTATTACACTGACAACGAGATATTTATCCAAGAATGCGGATTAATGAAGATATCGACACCTGTCTTGCTTGAAAACAAGCAGGTATCGCGCAGCATCCGAATCCACGATGCAAACATTGTGGAGGTAAACCCCACTTATGCCATTGTCACAAAATGCGGGCTGACTGAAGACATTGAATCGCTGTATCAGGCATTGAGAAGCTGCAAATGCGTCCTTCAATATGTCCGTTCGGGCCGAATAGCAATAACCAAGAGCCACACAGAGCACATCAGCGACTACATAAATGCACGCGAACAGAAATACAGGGAATCGAAAGCGTAAACGAAAGACAATTAATATTACATTGCGTCGTTTTTTTCTTAATGATATTGTGAAAGTCCTTACTTTCGCACTTTGAAAAAGACAACAATTTGAACATATAGTTTATTTAATAACAAAAAAATAAGAAAATGGCACAGATGAATTTTGGCGGTGTTATTGAAAACGTAATGACCCGCGAAGAATTTCCATTGGAAAAAGCACGTGAAATCCTGAAAAACGAGACCATCGCAGTTATCGGCTATGGCGTACAAGGCCCAGGCCAATCATTGAACCTGCGCGACAATGGTTTCAACGTAATCGTAGGCCAACGTCAAGGCAAGACTTACGACAAGGCCGTTGCCGACGGTTGGGTTCCTGGCAAGACATTGTTCAGCATTGAAGAAGCAGCAGAAAAAGCAACTATCGTAATGTGCTTGCTTTCTGACGCCGCAGTTATGAGCGTATGGCCAAGCCTTCAAAAGTATCTTACTCCAGGCAAGGCACTTTACTTCTCTCACGGTTTTGCCATCACCTGGAACGACCGCACAGGTTGCGTTCCTGCAAAAGACATCGACGTCATCATGGTTGCTCCTAAAGGCTCAGGCACATCACTCCGTACCATGTTCCTTGAAGGACGCGGCTTGAACTCTTCATACGCTGTTTACCAAGATGCAACAGGCAAGGCAATGGACCGCACCTTGGCTCTTGGCATCGGCATCGGCTCTGGCTACCTGTTCGAGACTACATTCCAACGCGAGGCTACATCAGACCTTACTGGCGAGCGTGGCTCACTGATGGGTGCAATCCAAGGCTTGCTGCTTGCTCAATACGAAGTATTGCGTGAGAACGGCCACACTCCTTCTGAAGCATTCAACGAGACTGTTGAGGAGCTTACACAATCGCTTATGCCATTGTTCGCAAAGAACGGCATGGACTGGATGTACGCAAACTGCTCAACAACCGCTCAACGTGGCGCTCTTGACTGGATGGGCCCATTCCACGATGCCATCAAGCCAGTTGTAGAGAAACTCTACGCTTCAGTTAAATGCGGCAACGAGGCTCAAATCTCAATTGACGCCAACTCTAAACCAGACTACCGTGCCGGCCTTGAAAAAGAACTTAAGGCTTTGCGCGAGAGCGAAATGTGGCAGACTGCAGTCACTGTACGCAAATTGCGTCCTGAAAACAACTAATCGGAATCTTCCTATTTTATGATAAGGCTATCCTTTTTTGGATAGCCTTTTTTGTTCTTATACACAAAACATATTGATTGATTGGTTTTTACGACAAGCGTCATGGGGACCGTCATATACTTTCACAAATTGTCATACAGACGCATCACTTATCTATCATTTACAAACTATTTTGCTACATTTGAGCCGTTTAAAAAACAGCAAAAAATGAAAAACAACAACAGAATAGGCGCAATCATGGCAATAGCCTCAGTAGCCTTTTTTGCTTCGTGCAGCAATGGCCCAAAAAGCGAATCATTCATAGCCAACATAGAAACGCACTCATGTGCAGCCGATACGTCGATCCATTATTCATTATATACGCCAAAATCCGATGGACAAAAACTTCCGGCCATAATATTTTTCGATCCACATACTCATGGCCAGATACCTGTTGCCGAGTATGCGCAACTTGCATCTGAATACAATTACTTACTTATTGGCAGTAACGACTTGCATAATGGGCAATCGGCCACAAATACAAGTAAAATAGTGTCCGGCTTGATAAACGAGGCAATTTCACAATGCAATGCCGATGAAAACCGAATTTATCTATGTGGTTTTTCGGGTGGAGCAAAGATTGCGATGATGTATGGATTGTCGCTTCCTGAAATAAATGGCGTAATAGCTTGTGGTGGCAGCATTGCGCCAAGCGTCAGGCGTGATTCTACTTTCTGCTTTGTAGGAATAGTAGGCAACAAAGACTTCAATTATCTTGACATGCAACAAACACTTGCTCAGTTCAGCAAACTGAATATCCCATTTACCTCTGTAGTGTTTGACGGTCGGCATGAATGGCCTAGTGCCAGCGATTTCAGAAATGCATTTATTGCATTAGAGATAAACGCAATGCGAGTAGGAGAAAAACCTGCAAATGTAGAATGGCTCAAATCAATCTATAATGCAATGGGCGATTCGGTCAACAATTATATGGCAATGGGCAGTTATGCCAAAGCATCGGAATATATTGGCCGTATTCAAGGCTGGTTCGGGTCAGTTGATAAAGACATTAGGCTTTCTGCTTTTCTGTCGAATCTGAACAGCAACTATGTTTATCAAAACTATCTTGAAAAGATTCAGAATCTGGCAGCCAAGGAAGTGGCTTTACGCGGACAATTCATCAACTCTGTGGAGACACGCGACCTGGATTGGTGGAAAAACGAGATTGAAAACTTCAATAAGAGCATATCCAGTAACGACGAGCAAGTAAGTCTCACAAGCCAGAGGCTGATGGCATATTTGAGCATGATGTCATTCTCATTGGCCAGCAATGAAATATCAAGCAACAATGCCGAGTCGGCTTACAAGCGTTTGCAGATTTACGAAATGGTTGACCCTGACAATACCGATGTTTATCTTTTGTATGCACGTTATTATTTATTGATTAACGATCGCGAACAAATGGTAGCAAATTACAAGAAAGCAGTGGATAAGGGTTTTACCGATTTTGACCAATATGCTTCTGATCCATCATGGAAAATGCTTTTTGCCCAGCCTGAGATTTGCAGATAATGTAATATAGTTTAACACGCAATTTTTATTCAAAAAACAGCCTGTTTGGGGAGCAGGCTGTTTTTTGTTGTTTAGGGGAAACAACAGAATCAATCCGGGCTTTTTCGTGGGTTGATTTGATTGAATATCCAAATGTACGTATAGCGTTCGCAATGCAATTGACAATTTAATATTTGGCAGCAATTATTTAATATTTGGCTGTTTCAGTTTCATATTCGGATTATTCTTATAATGTAGATTTTCCATTGGCAGACGGCACATATCAAAAGTCAAATATTAATTGCATAAAAAAAAACAGCCTTCATTGGGGGATGAAGACTATTTTTAGTCGCTAGGGGAAGCAACTTATTTATGGGCTTTTTTTCGTGGGTCCCATTTGATTGAACATTCAAATGTATAATCATATTTCCTGCCTGGACAGGTAAATAAAAATTCGGTCGCAATCGGTTCATATTTGGTTGCGATGAATGTATATTCGGCTTTTGCCTGATTACACCTGAAAAACTCAAATAACCAGCGAGTTGTCGCCTCTTATGAGTTTGTAAAGGTCCATTGCATACAAGTCAGTCATACCGGAAATGAAGTCGAGGGTCGAACGGCACTTTTCGTACGTTGTGGTGGTTTCGGTCTTGTATTGTTCCGGGATGAGTTGCAGCAGTTTGCGCGAGTAGTTCGATTTTGGGTCCATTGCGGCTTGCAGAAACTCCTCGACCAATGTCTTGAGCACGTTGTAGCCTGTTATTTCAACCTTCACAACCGAGCGGTTGTTATATATCTTCCTGACAGACAAGTCGCTGCTTTCCTCGTATTCTGTCTCAATCTTTTCGGGGAGATTCTTTACAAGCGAATCGCTGAACGTTCCGTTCATTATTGCGTCCTGGTTGTTGATGAACACCTCGGAGGTGCGTGTTGTGAGGTGGTTTATGGCCATTGCTCGCAGGAATGCAACCAGTTCGTTATTGTCGGTGACCACGTCTTTAACTTCGTTGAGTTTCTGTCTGAAAATCTCAAGGTTCTTGCCGTCGAAGAAACTTGAAAGGCGTTCGTATGTTTCGTTGAAGGAGAGGATTCCGAGTTTGTGTGCATCTTCAATATCCATTATCATATAGGCAATATCGTCGGCGGCTTCCATAAGATAGGCAAGCGGGCTGCGTGCATATATTCCACGGCTGCTGTCGGTGCATTCAAGTCCGGTTTCGGCCACAATTGACATAAAGGCGTCCTTCTCGCTCTGGAAGAATCCGTATTTGCCTTTCTTGGTCCTTTCGGTTGAGGCAAACGGGTATTTTATCATTGCCGCCATACTTGCGTATGTAAGCGACATTCCGCCTGCCCTGCGGCCTTTGAACTGGTGTGTAAGAAGGCGCAAAAGGTTTGCGTTGCCCTCAAAGTTTGTAAGGTCGAGCCACTCGGCTTCTGTCATATCCGACTGCAGGCTACGTCCGTTGCCGTTTTCAAAATAGTTTGAAATTGCGCTTTCGCCCGAATGGCCGAACGGCGGATTTCCCAAGTCGTGTGCCAGACCGGCGACCGACACTATTGTGCCGAGTTCGCTCATCAGTGGGCGGATATTGCTGTCAACAGACGGCATTATCTTGCTAGCGACTATGTTTCCGAGCGAGCGTCCGATGCTCGCCACCTCGAGGCTGTGAGTAAGCCGGTTGTGGACAAAGACGCTTCCTGGCAACGGGAACACCTGTGTCTTGTTCTGCAGACGGCGGAATGGCGAACTGAAGATCAGACGGTCGTAATCGCGCTGAAAGTTGGTTCGGATTATTTCAAGATCAACTTCTTTAGAGTTGGCTTCCTTGCCGAAGCGGCGTGTTGAAAGCAGTTGTTCCCAGTTCATTTTTCAAGTTCGGTTTGAAGGGTTTTTCTTTCGAAAATCAGCATCCATATCATTCCGCAGGTAATTGCTGAATCGGCAATGTTGAAGACAGGGCGGAAGAAGATGAATTCTTCAGTAGGGCGGAATGGAGACCAGGCAGGCCAATGTCCTTCAATCAGCGGAAAGTAGAGCATATCCACCACGCGGCCCTGCATGAAGGGGGCGTAGCCGCCTTCGGGCGGG
>CALCFP010000066.1 GCA_937900725.1 uncultured Bacteroidota bacterium
ACTGTTTTTTCATCCTAATATGGCTCAGATTCGCGTTAAAAATATCCGCATGGCACAGGGCGACCGTCTTGTGGAAGCTATGGATTTAAAGGAAGGCATGAGTGTCCTTGACTGTACATTGGGGTTTGGTGCGGATGCCATTGTTGAAAGTTTGTCGTTGTTGGCGATAGTCGTTGGCGTGCTTTTCATTGTAAGGTTGCATTTTTGCTATCTGTTCGAGAGCGTTGCCACATTTTCCGACAATGCAAAATCATTGCCGTTGCTCATTCTCAATGCGTTCAGGTTCGACTTGCAGGTGGCCACGTATTTCACCCTGCCGGCTTTCATGCTGTTCCTCTTGCAAGTTTTTATCAACGGCGACAGGTACTGTGCGTTCCGCGCCAAGTTCAACCGTATCTATACCGTCTTCATTTCGGTGATAATCTTCATAATAGGTATTTCCGACAATCAGTTTTACCTGAATTTTAAATCGCATTTCAACGTGGTGGCCTTCGACTTCTTCGACGAAGAACCTGCCGTTTTGATAAAAGGCATTGCCGATGAGGCGCCAATGTTGCTGTTGGTGCTCGGTATAGCCATATTGTCGTTCGTGTCGCTATGGGCACAGCGCCGGTTGGCGCGATTGTCGGACAAGGTTACAGGGAAAATAGGATACATTGTATTGCTTGTCATATTTATTATATTGATTCCTAGTGGAATGCGTGGTAGTTACGGAACATTCACGTTGAGGTACGAGGATGTCTATGTGTCGCCGTCGATGCAGTTGAACGATTGTGTGCCAAATGCCTTGTTCATGTTGCGTAAGGCGTACAGCGAGAAAAGGAAGCAGTTCGCGTTGGACGACGAGTCCACAATTGCAAAACAATATGGATTCGATACGGTAAGCGACATTTTCAGTGCGCGTAAGGCCGAAAAGGGCTATCTGCCGACCGATAGCGTGCCGATTGAAAAACTGATGTTCGGAACGACCGGCACGGCCCCAATGCCGAATTACAATGTGGTGCTGATTGTAACCGAGAGTTGGAGCAACCGTCTTGTCGAGTACGACTCAATCTATGGCGTCGATTTGCTTTGTGGCATGCGCCGACATTTGTCGGAAGATATAGTGTTCCGCAATTTCATATCGGCGCAAAACGCCACCATCGACGCAGTCGAGACGTTCACAGTTAATTCCATGCACGAGCATCTGTTCACATCAAAATACCGCAACATTGAATACCCTTGCGCCAGCGCACGCATGTTCCTGCAAAACGGCTACGAGACATCGTTCATATCGGGCATCGAAATAGCATGGCGGAATCTGATGGAGGTGTTGCCCCATCAGGGATTCCAGAATGTTGTAGGCAAGTTTGAGTTGCTGAAGGAACGGCCCAATGCCGAATGCAACAAGACATGGGGCGTTTACGACCATGAGATGCTCGATTACGTTTTCAGCAAACTGACAGAGAAGTCGGACAAGCCTCGCTTCATCATGGCGCTCACATCGACGAGCCATACGCCATTCGAGTTCCCTGAGAATTATCCGTTGCCCCAAATCGACTTCGGCAGATTCCCACAAGGCGCATTTAGTGTCGATGAGAAGATTGTGGGCAACTATCTGAAAGGCTTCCAGTACGAAAGTCAGGCGTTAGGCGAATTTATGTCGAAAATCAAGAATTCCGATTTGGCCTACAACACGGTAGTCATGATAACCGGCGACCACAATATTCGCCTCATCCTGCCATACGATGGCGTTGATGAAAAATGGCGCTACTCGGTGCCGTTGTATGTCTATATCCCGCAGTCCGACCGGCAGTCTGTCAATATCGACACGTCGCGCTACGGCAGTCACCACGACATTATGCCCACTCTAGCCAACCTGACATTGAGCAATGCCGAATATTTCGACGACGGCCAGAATATGTTTGCCGACAGCCTGCCGAACGGCGCATACGGCATAAATGCAAAATACGAATTCATTTCGCCCGATGCCGACAGCGCATTTATGCGCAAAAGAATTGACGTCCAGCAATCGCTGAAGAAGATTTATTTCCAGCGCCTTTTCCTGAATGGGAGCAGGTGATAAGGTTTGCTAGTTCGCCCTTATATGGCTTTCTGTCATTAATCTCAAATAAGATGATAATAGTCAGAGATATACACAGATTTTTCTAGAATAATTTGCATGGCTTGTCTATTTGGGCGGATTGATTGTATGTCGTATAGATAAAATGAATCAAGTGCGGTGCAAAATCAGTCCGCCGAAAAAACATGTTGTCAAAACCGGGTTTTAAAATGAAGATATTCTATCACCTTCCAGGATTGTTCGAGTTTTACGATTTATACAAGTCGTTCCTGCCACTTTATCGTGAGCATCGCGAATATTTTTATGGTTGGTGCGAAATCGGCTCTATTTATGGCGCCCCTATGGATTGCATTTGGGGTGGCGGACGTGTCGGCTTCGGCGATGAGTCTCCGGAAAACGTAGTGGCGCTAGTGAATGAGTATGCGATATCTGCACGGCTTACGTTCAGCAATTCACTGCTTGGCGAGGAGCATCTTCCTGACAGGTTTTGCAATTCGTTGTGCACAATGTTTGAGCACGGAGCGGTCCAGAACGGCATTATTGTCCATTCCGATTTGTTGCTGAATTACATCAAGACTAGATATCCAGACTATTATTTTGTGTCGTCAACCACAAAGGTGCTGACTGATTTTGAGCAATTCAGGCAAGAACTGAACCGCGAAGATTTCCGCTACGTCGTTCCCGATTTCCGATTTAACAGGAGTTTCGGCAAATTGAACATGCTCACCGATGTCCAAAAGCAGAAGGTCGAATTCCTGTGCAACGAATGTTGCTGGTTTGATTGCCACGCACGGAAGAATTGCTACGAAAATGTGAGCCGCAAGAGCCTTGGCGAAGACTGTGAAGACCATATCTGCGTATCGCCTACGGCAAAAAACGGCTATCGTTTTTCAGACGCAATGAAAAATCCAGGTTTTATCGGAATCGCTGACATTCAAAACGTATATTCGTCTGCTGGATTTTCCCATTTCAAAATCGAAGGCCGTAGCCTCGGCAGCGCCATTATACTGGAATTCCTGCTCTACTATATGGTTCGACCTGAATATCAACTCAAAGTCCGCGAGGAAATATATTTGGACAGTACGCTGGATTTGTTTTAGAAGTTCCTTGACTCGTCGCTCGATAAGTGGTACATTTGACGTTGTAATAAGAATGTTGAAAATGAATATACGATTAGAGACACCGAAAGATTATCGTGAAGTGGAAAACTTGACACGCGAAGCGTTTTGGAATGTCTATTGTCCAGGTTGCAGGGAGCATTATGTGCTCAATAAATACAGAAACAATCCCGATTTTATGCCAGAACTTGATTTCATATTGGAAGAAAATGGTGTAATCATTGGTCATGTTATGTATTCAAAAGCGTCGCTTGTGCTCGAAGACGGAACGTATTTTCCTGTATGGACATTTGGCCCAATAAGCATTCATCCGGATTATAAGCGTAAAGGTTACGGATTGAAATTGCTGCAATATTCCATTGAGAGAGCGAAGTCTATGGGTGTTGGCTGCCTTTGCATGGAAGGCAACATTGAATTCTACAAACATGCGGGATTCGTATTGGCAAGTTCGCTGAAAATTCATTACCACGGCGAGCCTAAGGAAAACGAAGTGCCATATTTCTTGGCGAAGGAACTTATCCCAGGTTATTTGAATGGAGTTGAAGGCACTTATCACACG
The DNA here is from genome assembly GCA_937900725.1 of uncultured Bacteroidota bacterium. GTDB lineage: Bacteria > Bacteroidota > Bacteroidia > Bacteroidales > SZUA-534 > RUG13583. Next base: position 3,740 of record CALCFP010000066.1, read on the forward strand.
CCTAAAGGATATTTTGTGTGTGAAGATAACCCAAAGGATTTTGAGGCGTACGAAGCAACTTTCCCATTCAAGGAAAAGAAAGTCCTGCCCGGACAATTGTTTTAGCGCAATATTAAATGAAAGAACTGATAATTGAGACAGAACGATTGCTACTTTACCCACTCGGCGATGAGGCGATGCGTCAATTGATTAATGCGGAAAAAGACGAAACGATGAAGCAGGCATATTGCGAAATGCTTCAAGGATGTATTGAAAAACCTGAAGATAGGGTTTGGTATTCAATGTGGAATATCGAATTGAAAGAAAAGGCAGGGGTCGTTGTCGGCAGTTTTTGTTTTAAAGGCGCAAGCAAAAATGGAATGGTTGAAATAGGTTATGGACTAAGGAATGAATTTTGTGGAAATGGTTATATGACAGAAACCGTAAAGGCGATATCAGATTGGGCCTTTACCAAAGAAAATGTCAGTATTATTGAAGCCGAAACTTCTGACGGAAACCAGAAATCAAAAAATGTTCTGTTAAGGGCTGGATTCCAATTTTCAGGAATAATTGGAGAGGAAGGACCTCGCTTTCAGTTGGTTAAAAATTCGTATTGTTGAATCCTGTTATATATGTGAATTATTGTTAATACGTTGAATGATAGATTGTTATTGGTGTGTTGCCCGTAGAGAGTAAGTTGGTTATGTGAAAAATATATATCGTGGCATTTGATTGTAAAAAGGATTTCAAAAAGTTCTTATTGTAAAGAGGAATTCTATAAATTGCTTTATAGTGATTTTGAAGATTTTGTCGGACAGATTGATTGGTTGAACGATGGAGCAGTGCGGGCACTGTAACTGAGTAAGATGGTGGCAAAAATTCAAAATCACCCAAAAGATTGAAGAATGATTCTTAATCAAAAAATATCGTGGAATTTATACAAGTCCCCTAAAGTCAAAACGCCTTGAGTAGTTGTAATGCTAAAGGTTAATACCAGCGTACAGGCCAAGTTGTGTGACATAAATCCGGTTCATGGCAGGCCTGAATTCATCTGTTTTCATGCGAGATGTCGTTCTCCTTTCCAATACCTGACATCCTCATTCAATAATAATTTGAGCCATACAGTGTGTCGCCCATCAAAAAAAGTTATATTGCAGATTGCATGCCTGAATGGTATTTGCCTGTGGCTTGCCAATGTAAATGAATCATGATTGAAGCTAGGCCGTGTTCCCGCAGATATTATAAAGTTCATGGCATATCATCAACCTGAAAAACGAATTAGTAATGAAGATATTGCATACCAGCGACTTGCATATCGGCGTCAGAATATATGAATATTCAATGCTCGAGGAACAGAAGCACATCTTGGAGCAGATTGTCGAGATAGCCAGACGCGAGCAGACCGATGTCACCATAATTGCCGGAGATGTATATGACAGGGCGATTGGCTCCGACGAGGCCATTGGCCTTTTTGATGATTTTCTCGCCTCGCTTGTCGGGGTTGGGCAGAAGGTCATAGTCATCAGCGGCAACCATGATTCTGCCGAGCGTGTGGCTTACGGAAATCGCATAATGTGTCATTCGGGTGTGTTTTTGTCGCCCGTCTATTCGGGGCATATCGAGCCGGTTGCGCTGCCTGATGAATATGGTAAGGTCTATTTTTATCCGATACCGTT
>CALCFP010000067.1 GCA_937900725.1 uncultured Bacteroidota bacterium
CAAGGCCGTTGTGCGTGATTCGGCACAGTTTTACAAGAAACAGTACAAAGTGTTCAAGACTATGTACGACGACTTGAGCGACGAGCAGGAAAAACAGACCGCTGACAACGAGAACGAGACCCGCCAACTTATGGCCGACTTGCAGGTTACAAAACAGGATTTGCTCGAAAAAGAGCGCGACCTGAAAGCCAAGCAGCAGGAACTCGACGAGCGTGACGCCATTCTGGTGGCACTCGACTCAAACCTCAATATGCAGCGTCGTGAACTTGACGAGAAGACTCGTCGCATACAGGAACTGGAAAACATTTTGAGCCAGAAAGATTCTTCTGTAAGGGCTTTGAAGCAAAAAATCAGCCAGGCATTGCTAGGTTTCGAGGATAAGGGACTTACCGTCGAACAACGTAACGGCAAGGTCTATGTGACAATGGACGAGAAACTTCTGTTCAAGTCAGGAAAATGGGATGTCGATCCAAAAGGAAAAGAGGCGCTTAAGCAGATTGCTGGCGTGCTGGTCAACAATACCGATGTGAACATTATGATTGAAGGCCACACTGACGATGTTCCTATGAAAGGCACGGGCGACATTCAGGACAACTGGGACTTGAGCGCAAAACGCGCCACAACCATTGTGAAACTGCTCGTGGCTGACGGCAAGATAGATGCCAAACGCGTATCGGCTACAGGCCGCTCGCAATATTCACCTATCGACCCTGCCAAGACTGCAGAGGCTCGCGCAAAGAACCGCCGTACCGAGATCATTCTCACACCAAAACTTGACGAGATATTCAAGATTCTGGAAACCAATTAATGACATAAGTCACAAATCAAAAGACATAAGGCATAAGGCAAATTTGAAATATTAAATGTGATTTTAAATCCTAAATCCTAAATAAATATGGACTTTCTGAATAACTACCCAATGCCATTTACGGCAGACGACATAGAGCAAAAGGTGTATGAAGCAAAGACAAGGTCGAAGCAGATGTTTGATGTTGAACATCTGAAACTAGCCTTGAGCCTCATCGACCTGACAACACTGAATTCAGTCGACACACAGGAAAAAGGCGCTCGTTTTGCCAACAACGTCAACAACTTCAGCGACAAGTTCCCTGGCTTGCCCGATGTCGCCGCCATTTGCGTCTATCCGTCATTGGTAAAAACAGTAGCCACCACATTGAAGCGCCCAGGCGTTGGAGTGGCATCTGTAGCAGCCTGCTTCCCTGCATCGCAGTCGTTCATTGAGGTTAAGGCGCTCGAGTGCAAGATGGCTGTCGAGGCTGGCGCCACCGACATCGACATAGTAATATCGCAAGGTGCCTGGCTTGCCAACGACTATCAGACTGTCTTCGACGAGATAAAGGCAATCCGCAAGGCCGTAGGCAACGCCCACCTGAAAGTCATTCTTGAAACAGGCGTGCTACGTTCGGTTGAGGATATCTGGAACGCCAGCATTGTGGCAATGGAAGCAGGCGCCGACTTCATAAAGACATCGACAGGAAAACTTGAGCCAGCCGCTACGCCACAGGCCATCTGCGTTATGTGCGAGGCAATAAAGGCCTATTCAGCCAAGACTGGCCGCAAGGTAGGCATAAAGCCCGCAGGCGGAA
>CALCFP010000068.1 GCA_937900725.1 uncultured Bacteroidota bacterium
CGATAGGTGACAAAACCTTTGAGGCAAGCGGAAATGCAAAGGAAATATTTTTAAATAAGGCGAACCATGTTCGCGACCATGAATTGAATGTGTATCGCATAGTTACAATAGGAGACCAAATATGGCTGGCCGATGATTTGAGGTGGACTTCTTATATCAATTCTAAAGGCGATACTGTACAAATGAAATTGAATAAGGACTATATTGTATCTGAGTTGCCTTCAGGAGCTAAAGGCATACTTTATAATTATGATTTTCTGTTTAAAAACGATTCGCATTTAAATGGTTTAATGTTTTCTAATTTTCATTATGCCTATGACGCAGATTGGAATAAGCTGGAAAAAGTGTATGGAATTGATGCTGATATAACAAAAATTAAAAGTTCTTTTATAGATAAGTATGGCTGGACTATAACATTGTATCAAGGAGCTGCATTCCCATTGAAAAATGATGATAATAATTAATATGCAGATTCTTTATATGTTGATTCCCCATTTATAAATTTATGGGAAGAATTTACATCAAATTCTGATTGGATTGATGAAGATGGTAATTATGTCTATACATCAAATTCAATAATGAATATAAAACCATTTGGCTATGGCAATATTGAAAATGGTGCGCCAGAATTTTCTTTTCAGAAGTTTGGTGCATTATATTATAGTAGACCCAAAAGATGTAGAACATTTTTTTCTTTAAAAGCTGGAATAGGGCATTATAGGTGTAGTTACGAAGATTCTTCGCGAGATAAAGTTGGTTTTTGCTTTTCAGTTCGTTTAGTAAAGAATATATAGTATGAAGATTTTGCTTTATGTCATATTGTCTTTTTTTTGTGTCTGCTTAAATGCATTAACAGCATATTCAAAACCGTGTGAATGACGCTGTTAGCCAGCGCTTTGGTATGGAACGAATTGAAAAAGTGATTTCCTGAAATAAAGTCAATAAAAAAGGCTGGACAAAATACATTGTTCAGCCTTTTCTGGTATAATAAAAGTAAGTTGCTAGTTCACAATCATACTGCGGATGTCGTTTGTAATTTGACGAATGTTGTTGATTTTCTCTGTGTCGAACCTGATGTTCTCATCATCATTGATAATTATACGTCTATTGGCAGTGTCTATGGTCATTGCACCTTGTGGAACCTTGAAGACAAAATCGTCAAATGCCTTGCGCAGTTTTCGGAGCATTACAAGGAAACTTGCTACGTCAATGTCGTTTTGCTGGTTTTGCAAAAGGTTGATGATGATGCTCAATGAAAATTTCTGAGTGGCAATGCGGCTAATCATTTTTGCATCAGGTTGGTTGTACATATTGATGGCAATGTACAGCGTTTCTATCCAGCCACCGAGAAGTATAAGTGCGGCATTGTTGCTGCGTCCGCTTTCATTCAGGAAATATGTGATGTCGTGGTATGCCTGCCTCGCTATCGCCTTTAGCGAATCTACGTCGGCTGCGTACATTTCGGCCTTGTCGGCTGTCAGTGAAACAAAGTTCGAGGGAATGCCCAACTGGTCTGACAAGGTCTGTATTGCAGCAACATAAGATGATGCTTGCTGGCTTTGCTGAAATACCCACAAGTAATTAAGGTCAGCTCCATAGACACCAATGTTCAATGCCTTGCCAGTGCTTTGAGTATATTTTGATATGTTGCCCAATGAGTTAACAAGATTTGATTTATAGAACGATGAGAATTCGTTTATCAAATTTGACATATCGGAAGGTGTGAATATATTGTAGAAAATGATGTCTTCATCTGCCAAATTTTTCGGAAGAGGCTTCTCGTTCTCAATATCACAGTCAGCCTTGATTGTTGTCTTCGATTTATCGCTGTTGCAACCCATTAGACTAAAAGTCAAACATATAGCGATAATTGCACATTGTCTGTCAATTTTCATAATTTATTTTATAAAAGTTTGAACCTATTGATTGTAAAAATAAGAAAAAGTGATAATAATAATCTTTTTCATTGAAAAAAGATTCCTTTCACAATTTACATTAATTATGATTTTTCTAATGTGTTAGGTCAATAATTCCGTTTCTTAGTATATTTTGCGTCAAAATAATATTTCATTTTATGGAACGTAAATGGGAGACAATAAAGGCTTACGAAGATATTCTGTTCGAGTATTTTGAGGGTATAGCCAAAATAACCATTAACAGGCCTGAAGTGCGCAATGCATTTCGCCCGAAAACGGTTTGTGAGATGGTTGACACTATGAACATCTGCAAGGACGACACGCAGATTGGCGTTGTAGTGTTCACTGGAGCAGGCGACAAGGCCTTCTGCAGCGGCGGCGATATGCACGTCAAGGGCCGTGGAGGTTATGTCGGCAACGACGGCGTGCCACGTCTGAACATTCTCGAGGTGCAAAAGCAGATTCGCTCTATTCCAAAGCCTGTCATTGCAATGGTCAACGGCTATGCCATAGGCGGTGGCCACGTCCTGCATCTTGTATGCGATCTTTCAATAGCGTCGGAGAATGCCATTTTCGGACAGACTGGACCGCGTGTAGGCAGTTTCGATGCAGGATTCGGTGCTTCATATCTTGCAAGATGCGTTGGGCAGAAAAAAGCCCGTGAAATATGGTTTATGTGTCGCCAATATTCCGCTTCCGAGGCTTTGCAGATGGGTTTGGTAAACAAGGTGGTCCCGTTCGAACAACTTGAAGACGAGGTTGTTGATTGGGCAAAGACAATGCTGCAGCATAGTTCCATCGCTTTGCGTCTCATTAAGGCTGGCCTGAATGCGGAACTCGACGGGCAGGCTGGAATTCAGGAACTTGCAGGAGACGCTACAATGCTTTATTATTTTACCGATGAAGCACAGGAAGGCGGCAAGGCTTTCCTCGAGAAACGCAAGCCTGACTTCAACAAGTACAGATTTTAAGCGTTTTATTTGAAGATAATAACGCATATTTTGTTTTATAACTTACTATTAAGCAACTTATGAAAGTTAAATGTTGGATAGAGGCCGCGCGTTTGCGTACTTTGCCATTGTCGGTATCGGGCATCATTGTTGGTAGCGCATTGGCATTCAGCCAGACGGAATTTGACGGCCTGCTGTTTTCACTGCTTATGGCTACAACTGTATTATTGCAGATATTGAGCAATTTCGCCAACGATTTGGGCGATTTTCAGCACGGAACAGATAATGCCGACCGTGTAGGTCCCAAACGCACATTGCAAAGCGGAGGTTTGACCGTCTCCGATATGAAACGTGGCATCTCAGTTGCTGTTATCTTGTCGCTAATTGTCGGAATGATAATGCTTTGGGTGGCATTCGGCTTCGGAACTTGTTTTTGGATTTTTCTAGTTATAGGCATATTGGCAATTGTTTCGGCAATTCGCTACACTATAGGGCGCAATCCGTTCGGATATCGTGGCTTGGGTGATTTGATGGTGTTGATATTCTTTGGATTAGCCACAACGGTAGGATCGTTTTTCATCATCACACAACATCTTGACGTTGAATCGTGGCTTTTGGGCTTTGCTATGGGCTTTTTAAGTATGGGAGTGCTGAATATAAACAACTTGCGTGATGCCGAAAGCGATGTCAAGTCAGGCAAGCGTACTATTGTGGTTAAACTAGGAATTAAGTTCGGACAGTATTACCATTTGATATTGTGCATATTAAGTATTGCCATTATTGCATTTTGCGTTAGCCGACAGGCATCACCTGCAAGGCTTTTGTGGATAGCGTTGCCGTCGGTTCTGCTTCTTGTTCACGGCATTAAGGTGTTCAGGATTTACGATGTGAAAAAACTCGACCCAGAACTC
>CALCFP010000069.1 GCA_937900725.1 uncultured Bacteroidota bacterium
AATGCCGTTCATCAGCAAGCCTACTTACGACGACTATGTAAAAACCGACGCCGAATCACGCAAGTACGCACAAAGCCTCATTCAATAAATCAGTTAATCAATTAATCAACAATATAGATGGAAACACTAATCCGCATAGCGCAACTGCTTTTAAGCCTTTCACTTCTTGTAATAATCCACGAGTTCGGACACTTCATTTTCGCGAAGGCGTTCAAGACCCGCGTTGAGAAATTCTACCTGTTTTTCGACCCGTGGTTCTCTATTTTCAAGTTCAAGCCAAAAAACAGCGACACCGAATACGGCATCGGCTGGCTTCCGCTTGGCGGATATGTCAAGATTGCTGGAATGATTGACGAGAGTATGGACAAGGAGCAGATGGCCCTGCCCCCGAAACCCGACGAGTTCCGCTCGAAAAAGACTTGGCAACGCCTGATTATAATTCTTGCTGGCGTAACCTTCAACCTGATTCTTTCAATGGCGATATATACTGGAATCCTGCACCACTGGGGCGAAGAATATCTGCCTACCGAAAATATGAAATACGGCGTGGTATGCGACTCCACGGCTCTCGAGTCGGGTTTGAAGAACGGCGACAAGATTGTCAGCGTTGACGGCGAAAAGGTGGAAAAGGCCACGGCAATAACGGCATACATCTTGCTGAACGAGTCGAAAACCATTCAGGTGGAGCGCGACGGCCAAGTGATGAGCCTTAACCTGTCGGACAGCATCATCCCACGCCTGCTGAAAGGCTCCACGTTTGTGGCACCGCGTATGCCGTTCATTGTAGGCGGTTTTGCCAAAAACTCGGCTGGCGAATTGGCAGGAATGCAGAAGGGCGACCGCATAATCGGCATCGACTCTATAAAGATTGACTATTTCGACGAGTTCCGCGCTGAAATTGCAAAGCACAAGAACTCAACTGTGGCCATCACCGTGTTGCGCGACACGCAGGCAATTGTCCTGAACACAAGCCTCGACTCGACAGGCCTGATAGGCGTGATGGCATCGTCTGAAGGCATTTTCGACTTGCGCAAGATAGAATACGGATTCTTTGAAGCGATACCCGCTGGCGCGAAAAAATCGTTTGTCGTAGCCCGCGACTACCTCAAGCAGTTCAAGTTGATTGTCAAGCCTGAGACAAAGGCATACGAGAGCCTCGGCGGATTCATCGCCATTGGCAAGATATTCCCTGGCGAATGGGACTGGTACTCGTTCTGGAGTATGACAAGTTTCCTGAGCATTATGCTGGCCGTGCTTAACGTCCTGCCTATTCCTGCACTCGACGGCGGACACGCAATGTTCATCCTTTATGAGATGATTACCCGTCGCAAGCCAAGCGACAAGGCAATGGAGATAGCACAAACCATAGGTCTGCTCATTCTCTTCGCACTGCTTATTTATGCCAACGGAAACGATATTATTAAACTGTTCCGCTAACAATGCCACAGCGTTTCGACCATAGCGTTGACAGTTACATTGAGGAACACACGTCGCCCGTGAGTCCGCTTTTAGACGAACTGGAGCGTCAGACATACCTCAAGGTGTTGCGCCCGCAAATGGTGTCGGGGCATATCCAAGGCAAGGTTTTGGAGATGCTCTGCCGAATGATTCAGCCTAAGCGCGTGCTCGAACTCGGCACATTCACAGGCTACTCGGCCCTGTGCATTGCCACGGCCCTGCCCGACGGCGCTGTCCTGCACACCATCGACGTAAACGACGAACTGGAGGATTTTGTGCGCCCTTACTTCGAGCGTAGCGGACTTCAAGGCAAGATTGAATATCATTTGGGCGATGCCCTCGACA
>CALCFP010000070.1 GCA_937900725.1 uncultured Bacteroidota bacterium
AAGCAACAATATGTTTTTAGGTTTTAAGGCTGGTGCTTTAAACACATCAGGCTCTGACAACTTCTTTGCAGGATATCAGGCAGGAAATGGAAATTACAGGGGCGCAAACAATGTTTTCATAGGAAATAGTGCAGGCTATTCAAACAATAATGGAAATTTCAATGTATTCTTAGGCTATTATGCTGGAAACAAAAATACAGCATCATACAATACATTCCTTGGTTACCAATCAGGACTATCAAATACTAGTGGGTCAAACAATGTGTTCTTAGGTTACAATGCCGGTCAGTCAAATACTAAGGGTAAGAATAATGTGTTTATCGGAAATATGGCTGGTGAATCCAATCTTGGTGGAGATATATCATATTTGAATGGTACTAATCCAAAAGATGGTTCAAGTATGTCTGCTAATTTTGGCTCTTGCAATGTCTATATTGGCGATCAGACAGGAAGATATGCTATTTCGGGTCAAAATAATGTTTATTTAGGTTTTTTTGCAGGTATGGCAAATGAAACAGGCAAAGACAATGTGTTTATAGGGAAATCGGCAGGTCAAAATTCTATTGATGATGAAAATGTATTTATTGGAAAGTCAGCTGGTGCAAATTATAGTGGACAAGTTAGATTATCTGAAAATGCAGCTGCAATGGGGTGCAATGTCGCAATTGGTGAATGTGCTGGTTATGGATATCAAGCTACAGAAACCGTAAATTACGAAGCCTCAGTTTTGTTAGGTAGAATGGCTGGTTACCGACTTACAACGGGGTATGGAGATGTAATGATAGGAATGCAATCGGCTTCCAGTATGACATCAGGCGGAAATAATGTCCTTATTGGTAAAGATGTTGCATATTATAAGAAAAGTGGACTTCGTAATATATTTGTTGGAACACGAGCCGGTTATGAAAATTTAACTGGTGATGATAATGTATTCATTGGTTACGAAGCTGGCTATAACGAAGCTGGTAGCAATAAACTGTACATAGCAAATACTTCTAACAAAACTCTCATCTATGGCGATTTTGCCAATAATTTTGTTGTGATAAACGGCAAATCCAATAATAGCAAGGTGTTTTATGTAAATGGTTCGGCTGGTGGTACATCCAGTTGGGTCTCTTCCAGCGATGCCCGCCTGAAGAAAGATGTTCAATCACTTTCAGGCTCGTTGGACAAAGTGCTTAAGCTTCGCGGCGTTAACTACTACTGGAAGTCGAAAGAGGAAATGGCCGCGGCCAAAGGCGTTTCTGCAGACAGCTTGGATTATGGCTACGACAGCACTTTGCAAATAGGCGTCATTGCACAGGAGCTTGAAGAAGTCTTCCCAGAATTAGTTCAAACGGCTGAAGACGGTTTCAAATCGGTAGAGTATGCTAAACTCACCCCAGTCCTGATTGAGGCCGTAAAGGAGCAGCAACAGATTATCGACAATCAGCAAAAGCAAATTGATGAGTTGAATGCTAAATTGGATGCAATCCTAAAGCAAATCAATAAATAGTTTGTCATTTGCAGACATTATAAAGCCAGGACCGTAAGGTTCTGGCTTTATTGCTTTTTTCCGGTGGCTGAGCGCAGTCGAAGCCACGTGTTGTATTGTACTTTCTGGGCAATATTTCTCAGCCCAATGGAAAGCGAATGTTCGTCTTGGGTTGATGGTCATATACAACCATTCGCCATTGAAGTGCGAAAGTTTTTTTGCTCAGATTGGAATTAGATTTCCAAATTCGTTGTACATATTGATTAATCGCATTTTCGCCTCAAAAACTTTGTGATTTTATGCTTAAAAACTACTAGGTATTTATACCTAATGTCTGATTTATTGATATTTATGTTGTTGCTATTACGTGATATCTTATTATCTTTGCCAAGATTTCAATCAGTTTTTTTGGATTGGTTAACAGTTTTATTCAATAATTAATATATCATGAAAATCTTAACAAAGCTTTTATCATTCGCATTTGCCATGTCGGTATTTGCGGCAACTGCCCAAACCGATGGTTTCAACTATCAGGCAGTGGTACGCAACGCTCAAGGCGAACTTGTAGGCAACTCTTCGGTTTCCTTGCGCTTCAGTCTTGTCAACCAGGATGGCTCTACAGTGTATTACACTGAGACTCAGGCAGTGGAAACAAACGCTCAAGGCGTATTGTCGACGGTAGTAGGCACCGGAAAGGCAATAAAAGGCACATTCAGCAGTATTAGCTGGGAAACTGGCGACATCTGGATGAAAGTAGAAATAGATATAGCAGGCGGCACCACCTACGCCGACCTTGGCACAACCAAGCTGCAGAGCGTCCCGTTCGCCAACTACGCACTCAACGGCAAGAAAGGTGACAAGGGTGACAAAGGTGACAAAGGCGACAAAGGCGACACCGGTGCCGTTGGCCCTCAAGGCCCACAAGGTGTTCAAGGCCCGCAGGGTCCTCAAGGCCTACAGGGTCCTCAAGGTGCAGCGGGAACCGGACTCAGCAACAATGGCAGTTGGAAAGAAGGAACCGTCTACCATTCCGGCGACTACGTGTTTGCGCCAAGCAGCAATAATCCGTCTGTCAACACAATGTGGATTTTGGAAGTCGACTCCATCGTTTCATCAAGTGCGCCCAGTACAAATGATGGCAACTGGGTTGAGTTTAACGCTCCCGAAGGCCGTCCAGGTTCAGGCATAGCCAAAGTGCAATTCAACGACGACTATACAATGACCGTCACGCTTGACGACAGCACCAAATACACATCTTCCCCCTTGCGTGGCGAGCGCGGCCAGCGCGGTGCTCAAGGCAAGTCGGCTACCATACAGATAGGTACTGTGACGAGTGGCACAAGTATGTCAGTAACCAATGTCGGCACCGACAGCACGCTGGTTTTGGATTTTGTTTTGGAAAAAGGCGAAAAAGGTGAAAAAGGCGACCAAGGACCCAAGGGTGACCAAGGCCCACAAGGTGTTTCCGGTGGAGATGGTAAAGATGCTACAATAGCAATTGGCACAGTGACATCAGGCACAACTCCAAGCGTAGAAATACAGGGGTCGGCCAATGCCGCCACATTGAATTTTGTGTTGCCAAAAGGCGACAAGGGCGATACCGGCTTGCAAGGTCCTGCCGGACCTCAAGGCCCACAGGGCCCTCAAGGTGCTGCAGGAACCGGACTTACAAACAAGGGCAATTGGAAAAGCGGAACTTCTTACAAGTCTGGCGACTATGTGTTCGCAGCAAGTTCAGCCAGCGATGCGGTCAATTCCATGTGGATAGCCAAATCGGACTTGACATCGACAACTGTACCGAAATCTGATGCAACCAACTGGGTTGAATTTCAGGCACCGGCAGGCCAGGATGGAGTAGGAATATCGTCTATAGTAAATAACAATGACGGAACATACACTTTCTATCTGACAAATAACACAACCTTTACAACCGGCAACTTAAAAGGTGAAAAAGGTGAAACAGGCTCGCAAGGACCTCAAGGCCCCAAGGGCGATGCCGGTATGGCCGCTACAATTTCTGTCGGTTCGGTAACGACAGTCGATGCAGGTTCGAAAGCGTCTGTTGTCAACGCTGGAACAAACAACGCCGCAAAACTCAATTTCAGCATACCTCGAGGCAAGGGAGTAACTGTTGGCACAACAACGACACTCGCTCCAGGATCGAAGGCGACAGTCACTGAAAGTTCCGGTGAATCTGCTGTTGTTCTTAATTTCGGCATTCCACAAGGTCAGAAGGGCGAAAAGGGTGACGATGGCATGCAAGTGCCAGGCTCCAAGGGCCAGACTCTTGTTCACGACGGCACCACATGGGTTGCCACAAGCGAGTTGCCAGCCTTGAACGTGAAGGAGCAGCAATCCACCGCCGCTGAGGAGCCATTGTTCTCAGTAAAGGACAAGGACGGCAATGTAGTGTTCGCCGTATATCCAAACTCGGTTCAAATCTATGTCGATGAGGACGACAACAGCAAAGCCATGGCAAAAGGCTTTGTGGTAAGCGGTCGCAAGGCGACTAAGGAAGGCGAATCCAACGAGATATTCTCGGTAAATGCAGCCGGAACACAGGTGTTCGTGTCTGACGGCGACAGCAAGGCCATGGCGAAAGGCTTTGCAGTGAGCGGCCGCAAGGCGACCAAGTCC
>CALCFP010000071.1 GCA_937900725.1 uncultured Bacteroidota bacterium
GAATTGGGCGCAGGGACCACCGCACCTAACCCTATGGTGGGCGCCGTGATTGTATGCGACGGAAAGATAATTGGCGAAGGCTATCACCACAAGTGCGGAGAAGCGCACGCCGAAGTGAACGCCATTGCATCAGTAAAAAAGCCTGAACTGCTCGAACGCTCCACAATATACGTCAGCCTTGAGCCTTGCAGTCACTTTGGCAAGACTCCGCCCTGCGCCGACCTTATCATCAGCAAAAAGATTCCAAACGTAGTTGTCGGAATGGTCGATCCGTTCGGAAAAGTCAACGGAAACGGCATCAACAAGTTGCTGAACGCAGGTTGCAACGTGAAAGTAGGCGTTCTGGAAGATGAATGCCGAAAACTGAACCGCGCGTTCATCACGTTTCACGAGAAGAAACGCCCTTACATCATACTTAAATGGGCCGAATCAAACGATGGATTCATTGATGCCAACCGAACGGCAGACAACAACAAGCCCGTTTGGCTCACGAATGATGCCTGTCGCGCGCTCGTTCACCGCTGGCGTGCCGAATCAGGCGCAATAATGGTTGGCTACAACACCGCACTGCTCGACAATCCGCAACTTAACGTTCGCGCCTGGAGTGGCCCGAATCCGCTCCGCATTGTCACCGACCGAAACCTTCAACTGCCTGACAGCCTTGCGCTATTCGACCACTCGCAACCGACGTGGCGACTGAACAGCCTAAACGATAATGCGACGGAAAACCTGCTTAACGTGAAACTGCCTTGGGATAGCGAGATATTGCCTGCTCTGATGCAAAAACTCTATGAATCAAGCATTAACCAACTGATAGTTGAAGGTGGAAGCAGACTTTTGCAATCGTTCATCGACTGCGGATTGTGGGACGAAGCACGCATCTTCAAAGGCAACCTGGAACTCAAAGACGGTGTAAAAAGCCCTACGCTGTCGGGGCACATCACTGACAATCAGGATATTGACGGCACAAGACTAACCATTATCGAAAACACGGCATCTAACCTATAACATTATCAATATATGCAAGACATACTGATGACCCCCGACGTTTGTATGCAGTTTCTCGTCTGGTCGTACTATTTTCACGGCATCGAACCTAAAAAAGACGCAAGTTACAGGCAGAGTGGCAAGTTCTCGCCTGCCGACGCAGAAGGGCTCGACGAACTGAAGGACACTATGTTCAAATGCTTTGACGCGACATCGGTGGCAAACGCCTGCCGACAATTCCAACTGGCCAAAGAGAGACAGGAGCCCTGCCCTTTCACGCAAAGCCAACTCGACCAAATGTTCGCTCGCGAGATTTAGCGGAATCAATCCATCCCCCAAAACTTGCGCAGGAACCATTCGGCGCAAAGCAGAAAGACTGACAGCAAAAGGACAAACACCGAATCGACTGCCCGAAAGACCTTTGAGACGACAATGGCGACAGGATCCACATTGTTATCACCTTCAATCATT
>CALCFP010000072.1 GCA_937900725.1 uncultured Bacteroidota bacterium
CGGTTGGCGCCGATTTCGAAAAGGCCAACTATTCGCCTCGCAACCTTCTTACAACCACCGTCACCGACGAGATGAAACTCTTCAACAACGGACGGTCGAAGGTGCTGTCGGTGTCGCTGAACCCTATGTCGGCAATATTGCCCACAGGCCATATGGGCGATTGCGCCTATTGGTTCGATGATGCTTCAGGGCTTTGGGTTACAAGCAGTTACTATGCCGATTCGCTTCCTGGGTGGGTAAATGAATTCAACGGCAAGAAATTTCCCGATATGTACATAGAAAAGGATTGGTTGCCTTTGCTGTCACTCGACAAGTACCGCGCAGGCTCGGAAAAAGGAAGGTCGAAAAGCGCAGGATTCACCGACGACAATGTTCTGGGCAAGAAAATCAGCGGAATCCTGAAAAAGACCAAGCAGTACAGCAAGTTGAAATCGAACCCGCTCGGCAACAGCCTTACAAAGGATTTCTGTGTCAATGCCATTGTCAACGAGGAACTTGGTGCCGACGAATATACCGACTATCTGAACGTGGCCTTCACTGCATCTGCCGATGTAAGTCAGGCTTGCGGGCCAAATTCGGTGGAGTTGGAGGACCTGTACATCAGGCTCGACAAGGATTTGGAGCATTTCTTGCAGTTTGTCGACGAGACAATTGGCAAAAACAATGTCCTTGTATATCTGACATCAGACCACGGCACATCGTACGATCCCGCGCTGTTGCAGTCAAACAACATTCCTGCCGGGCTGTTCAATTCCGACCGCGCCATTATGCTTTTGGGCACCTACCTGAATGCAATGTACGACAAGGGGAAATGGGTGACTGCCTATCATAATAATCAGATATATCTGAATCACAACTTGATAGAAAGTGCAGGAATAAGCCTTTCGGAGTTCGAAACGACCGTATGCAACTTTATGCTACAGTTTTCGGGCGTAGCAAATGCCGTTTCGGCATCAACCTTGAAATCTACAACCTTCACCGATGGCACAATGTGCAAGATGCAGAATTCGTTCAACCCAAAGCGTTCGGGCGACGTGATTGTCTGCCTTGAGCCTGGCTGGATAGAGCAGGACAATGGCGTGAGCGATTCAAATTCGGGCTACAACTACGATACTCACGTGCCGTTGATTTGGTACGGCTGGAAGGTGAAGCGTGCACGACTCAGTCAATCTATCGATATGCGCGACATTGCGCCTACAATTGCCAATTTCCTTGACATTCCTTTCCCAAACGGCACAACAGGAAGCGTAATCGAAGGGCTGGTGCAATAAACTTCTAAAACAAAGAATGGAACCACAAGGTTCCATTTCTTTTATACGAGTGTGAAGACGGTCGTTATTTTATTATACCCTTTCCTTCGCGGATAATTTCAAACTCGTCGGTTGTGCAGTCAATGACGGTTGATGGCTGGTTGTCGCCGTATCCGCCGTCAATCACGGCATCGACAAGATGTCCGTAGCGCTCGTGGATTAGTTCGGGGTCGGTGATGTATTCCGTAATCTCATCTTCAGTGTCGTGCACCGATGACGACAGGATGGGTCGCCCCAATTCCGTGACAATGTCGCGTATTATCTGGTTGTCGGGAATGCGGATGCCTATAGTCTTGCGCCGGGTCTTGAACTGCTTTGGTATGTTGGCGTTCGCCTCGAATATGAATGTGAACGGCCCCGGCACATTGTGCTTCAGCAACTTGAATGCAGGATTCGACAATGGTTTCGTGTATTCCGATATTTGGCTCACATCGCTGAAAATGAACGAGAAATAGGCCTTGTCCATATCCAATCCCTGGATTTGTGCCAACCGTGCAACAGCCTTTGGTTTGGTTATGTCGCATCCAATGCCGTAAATGGTGTCGGTAGGGTAGATGACCAAACCTCCGTTGTCAAGAATCTGTACTATCTTCTTTATTTCGCGCGGATTGGGGTTTTCAGGGTAAATCTTGACTAACATATTCGTGATTTATTATTCCTTTTCACCAAAGCATAAGTCGCCTGCATCGCCAAGTCCTGGCACAATGTACGATTTGGCAGTCATCTCGTCGTCAAGCGCGCCGAGCCAGATGGTTACCGGACGGCCCGCAACGTTGCGTTGCAGATAGTCGAGGCCTTCACGGCTGGCAATTACGGCTACAATGTGCGTGTGCACGGGTGTGCCTTTTTTCAGCAGTGCCTGATATGCCAGAACCATCGACGAACCGCTTGCCAGCATCGGATCGGCCAGAATCACGGTCTTGCCGTCGGTTGACGGGCCCGATATGTGCTCAAAGTTGATGTGGAACGAGCCGTCCTTTTCATACTTGCGGTAAGCCGATATGAATGCGTTTTCAGCCTTGTCGAAAACATTCAGGAACCCTTGGTGAATTGGCAACCCAGCACGCAACACGCTTGCGATTACAGGCTGTGATGCCAGTTGAGGCACTTGGGCCACGCCAAGCGGAGTCTGTACATCTGTTGTGCTA
>CALCFP010000073.1 GCA_937900725.1 uncultured Bacteroidota bacterium
GTATGGAATGTTCTTGTTTAAGAAGGGACCGGTGAAAGCCATTCGCCATGTAATGACACCTTCTGTAAGTTATAGTTGGCGACCTGATTTCGCGCAGGAGAAATACGGATTCTATATGATTGACCCGCGAGACACGACCGGAAACAAGAAATATTCGCCTTATCAGCACGGAATGTATGGATTGCCTGGCAGCGGCAAAAGCAGCGCATTCTCATTCTCTTTAAGCAACAAGATTGAATTGAAGGTAAAGGACATCAACGACACCGTGAAACAGGAACGTAAGGTGGCCTTGTTTGAGTCTTTGAACTTCAGCACGTCGTACAACATGCTTGCGGAACAATTCAAATGGAGCGACTTGAGGATTACTGGCAAGACTACGCTATTCAAGACATTGGGACTTCAGTTCAATGCTACTGGATGCTTTTACGCCATTGACTCTGTAGGTACCAAAATTGACGAATTTGAGTATAACCATACCGGCAAGTTGTTCAGAATCACTAACGCATCGCTGTCGACCGGCTACAGTTTCGACTCAAAAAAACTGTTTGGCGGGGACGATTCAAATGTCACAAAGAACGATGAAGAAAATCTAGATGTCGATGACGATTTAGGCCAGTATGATTACTTTGACATTCCTTGGAGCATCAGTTTCAGTTACAGCCTGAAATTTTTTGATAATCATTTAGGAAATAATCGAAAGTCGGCAAGTTTTCGCAGTCGTTGAGTTTTAATGGTGATTTCAGCCTTACTCCAAAATGGAAAATCGGTTTTGATTCAGGTTATGATTTTGAGGCGCACAAGTTCACTTATACAAGGTTCTCATTGTCGCGTGACTTGCATTGCTGGGCCGCATCGCTTAGCTTGATACCGTTTGGCCCTCGTCAGAGTTACGGGTTCAACATCGCTGTCAAATCGGCTGTACTGCAAGACTTGAAGTACAACAAGAACCGCAGTTGGTACGACAATTGATTTGTCAATTGAGTCAGTCGCAGTCCCTACCCTTTGATTCCCAAAATGTAACCAGTTCCGTGAACGTTAGTAATCTCTATTGAGGGGTCGTTTCTAAGGCATTTGCGCAGTTTGGTTATGTACACGTCCATGCTTCGGGCGGTAAAGTAGCCAGTCTCTCCCCAAATCTTTTCAAGAGTGATGTTTCTGTCAACCACTTTGTTTGCGTTTTGGTTAAGAAAGAATAGCAGGTCGGCCTCCTTGGGCGATAGTTTTTCCTGTGAACCGTCTTCGAATGTAAGGGTGCGGTTTTTCACGTTGAATGAATAGCGTCCAATCTGCAATTCGTCCGATTCATTTTCCGCAACTGCGGGAGTGCGTTTTAGAATGGCTTTTATCTTGTAGATGAGCAATTCTGAATCGAACGGCTTGGTTATGTAGTCATCCGCTCCAATTTTATAACCTTTTATCATGTCTTCCTTCATATTCTTGGCTGTCAGGTAGATGATTGGGGTTGCCGGTTTCATCCGTTTTATTTCGGTTCCAATGGTGAACCCGTCAACATGAGGCAGCATTACATCCAATATGCATAAGTCGAAGTGTCCCGATTTAAATGTTGAGATTGCATTTTGCCCGTCATCAACAAGTATGACGTCGAGTTCGTTCATTTCAAGAAACGATTGAAGCACTGAACCGAAGTTCACGTCGTCCTCCACCAATAGAATGCTTTTTTTTGACATATTGTTATGATTCTGTGTTTTCATCAATTGCAGGCAGCCATATTTCGAATGTGCTGCCCTCGCCTTTTTGACTGGATACTTTTATTTCGCCTTTGCACGACAGCACAATAGCCTTTACGTAACTCAGTCCGAGGCCGAAGCCTTTGACCGTATGTACGTTGCCCATTTGGTGCCGGTAAAACTTCTCGAACACTTTTTCCTGGGTTTCCTTGTCCATTCCTATACCCTTGTCACTCACGGCAATAAGCAGGTCGGTGCCTATGTTGCGTGTGGTGACAGTTATTTCGGGCGGTGTGTCAATGGAGTATTTGTTTGCATTGTCGAGCAGATTGTAAATAACATTTATGAAATGCGATTGGTCAACGCGGGCGTAGTCGTTTCTGGCATTGTTGTTGAATTTGATTGTGCCGTTGCGGTGTTCCACTTGCAGGCTGATGTTGCTCACTGCCTTTTCAATTATTGGAACTATGTGAGTTGGCTGAAGGTTAAGGTTGAAATCCTTTTTGTCAAGCATCGACATTTGAAGCACGGTTTCCACCTGCCTGTTCATCCGTCGGTTTTCTTCCTTGATGATGCCTACAAAGCGTTGGATTTTTTCGGGTTCGCCAATTACCGACGCCGATGTTATGGAGTCTGCCGCAAGCTGTATTGTTGCGAGTGGCGTCTTGAATTCGTGTGTCATGTTGTTCACAAAGTCAGTCTTGACTTCCGAAGTGCGTTTTTGGTCAAGCATTGTCCGTATGGTTACCCAAAATGTTATCAATATAATGACAGTAAATATTACCGAACCCCAAATTGGCAGCATTACAGAACTGTAAATCATGTTACGCCGGTCAGGAAAATACACTGACAACTTTTCATCGTGTTGTGCGAAATCATTCGGGAAAAGGCTGGTCATGAAAGTGTGTTTCTGGCTTTTATACCCTTTTGACGACAGGTTTTTGAATGGCATGCCTTTGCCGTCGGTTACGGCAAATTCAAAAGGCAGGTCGATGCCTGCGTTGCGAAGCTCAAATGCCAACGTCGGCTTCAGTGTCGAAAAATCGATACGTTCTTCGATAGGCCTGTCCTTTATGTTGAATTCGAAGAACATTTGCTCCATTAAGTCGTTGAGTTGCTGGCCTATGCCTTGTTGTGGGTGAATTCCATTGTTTTGAGTGACTGACGAATATGCCTGAAATGAGATGTTGCCTTCATTTAGGACGGTGTCGAATTTGTAGGTGATTGTTTCCGTATCTCCGTTTTTCTCTTTTTTTGCTTTTGACAAGTCCAAGACGTGTTCGTTTGGATGAGGAGAACCAAAATCGCTCAGCGTCATTATCAGAGATTCCTCCTGCCTGTTTCGGGCCTTGCCTGCCATTCCGGCCATGAATTTTGAAATAAAAAATGCGTTTTGGTTTCGTTCTATGCGGTATGCGGCATTAAGCAAGGCGTGGTTGACGTGTTGTGCGAACTGTTCGTCACGTACGGAAATTGCTTTGCGTACCCAGAAGACCTGAACGGCTATTATTCCGAACAGCGATATGATCATAAGTGCCAATATGCC
>CALCFP010000074.1 GCA_937900725.1 uncultured Bacteroidota bacterium
TTCTTGTAGTTGAAAGCCGATGTTATTTCAGGATAGACGGTAACAGTCTTTTTTGTGCTTGCCTGGCATCCTATTTGGTTGGTAGAAGTCAGTTTTACGGTGTAAGTGACGTCGGCACCTGTCTTGTTCAGGAAGGTGTGTTGTATGACATTGTTGCCCGTCTCGTCGGTGATGCCGTCGTTGAAATCGACAGTGAAGATGTTGGCGCCAACAGACCCCGTCTTTTCTATCGTTACATCCAACGGACCGCATCCTGCTTCAGGCGAGACAGCCAGTTTTGGCTGAATGGCTGGATATGCATAGAATACCTTGCTGATTGTGTTGTAGCACGAATTGTTTGATGCGGTGAGTGTAACTTTTTTGGTTTCAATCATATCGCTTGTGTTGGTGATATGATAGACAACATCTGTAAGGTCTGATTTGATTTTGTCTGCCGTTCCGTCTGTGAAACTGAACACATATTTGCTTGCGCCCTTCGACTCGTTCTTTATGCTGACGTCGTTAGGGGAGCAGACGCTGTAGTTGTCTGCAGAGAATATCGCCTGCACCTTTGGGTAAACGTTGATGTCGGTGGAAACGGTATCGGCACATCCATCACCAGTGGTGGCAATGAGTGTTGTTGTAATCTTTTGTGCGGCAGTGCCAGTCGAACCAGTGCTGTTTTTGTAATAGTGTGTAATGTCGGCTTTGTTTGTGACATTCTGTGTTGCACCATCACCAAAGTCCCATTTGTAACTTGTTGGATTGTGGTTCAATGAAGTCACGCTGGTCGATTCGTTCTTTATTGTAACTTTAGTGCTGTCGCAGATGGTAGTGGCATCAGGTGTTATTTTGGCGGTTATTTCTGGATATATTGTTATTTCCCTTTCGAATGTTTCAGAGCATACTTTATTGTTGTCTGGATTTGTGAAACTGTCAGTGAGTTTGATGATGACTTTTTGAGTTTGTCCAGTCTTGTTTTCAAATCTAATGGTTGCTTGGCTGTCCAGATTTCCAGAGACAGTTGTATATGCATGGTTGATATTCCATGAAGCATTGCTCTTGCTGGCATGTCCTGGTGTATTGTTTGTTATGGTGACGTCTAGTGGGGAACAGCCAGAAACCTTGTCTATTGTAAAATTAGGGTTTAGGTAAGGCATGACCTTTACGACGGTTTTTGCCACAGAGTCGCGGCATCCGTATTTGTTTTCACCGGCCAATGCGGTTTGGTATGTCTGAATGTCGGGCAATGTGTGGGCATAGACGTGTGTGAATTGGCTATTGCTGTTTTCTGTTGTACCGTCACCTAAGTACCATTTGAAATGTGTCGATTCTGACAGGTCGTTCGAATTGTTGGTGAAGATTGTTGTGAGAGGGTCGCAGCCAGTAATGTTGGTCACCTCGTAGTTGGCTGAAAATGCTGGGTAGATAGTCAGAGAGTCTCCACCATGCACACTTGTACATACGTGGCCGTCTCTTGCTGTCCTAACTGCTGTTAGTTTGATGTTTTTGTATTGTATTGCGTCTGTGCCATTGTTGGTGCATGTAAGTGTGAATTGCTTTGAACCTGATGCAGAAAGTTGTGTTCCTGCTGCAGGAACGGAACCTGTTATATTTTGGTTACTTGGCAGTGACCATGTGTACAATGTCCTACTGTCTTCGCCTATAGAATTGTTTGTAAATGTAACAACTAACGGCGAACAACTTGTAGCCTTGTCAAGAATGTAATCTGCTTGGACTTTTCCATATACTTTGATAGGAATAGAGTCGGTACTGGAGCATATGTCGTTCCCGTCAATGAATTGAACCGTTAGTTTTGCATAGAACGTCTTGTCTTCAAGGCTGTTGTTGTAGTATGTGTGGTTTTGTTTTTTCCCTGTTTTGATGTCATTGCCTGTTTGTATTAGTATGTCACTGCCATCACCCCAATCCCAAATGGCTTTATGGTAGGTATATTTACTGTCATCTGTCTTGTTCTCGAATTTTACCTTTACTGGTTGACATCCATCGTCATAAGAGGCATCCAAGTCGGCAACAACTACAGGACATACATCGATGCTTTTGGTGGCGCGGCTTGGACACGCGTTTGAAAATGACGCATCCAATGTAATTGTATAACTCGATTTTGCTTTTGAATTGTTTGTGAATGTCAATAATGAAAGGTTTGTTGCTGTATCTCCATAAGTCAAAGGAGAGGTTACTTGCATTGTTTGTTTTGGATCCTTACTTGTTATGGTATTGTCTGCATCATGTTCAAAGGTCCATAGATAATTATCTGTTCCAATGCTTTTGTTGATAATGGTTACGTTGGCTGGACTACATTTTGAGTCTGGAATTATTTCGAAATCGGCCTTTACTGGTTCGTAGCCGAACACTTGTACTTCAAGGTCCTCATATGGTGATGTTATATAGCATGCCTTTTTGATTCTGACCTTGTAAAGGTTGAAGTCGGTTGCAGGATGAACTTTTGGGGATTTTAAATTTTTTGGATCCACATTCGGTTGGTCTGGATCTACAATGAAAGTGTCCCAATCGGCAAATCCGTCAATGTATGACCAAGAATAGCTGACACCGCCTGTTGCTTGCAATGTTATGGTGTCTCCGTAACAGAATTCAGTATAGTCGGAACCTGATGTTGCAACAAGCGCGCTACTTTTATTGTCGGAAAAGTCTGAGAAATAGCCATAACGGCAGCCGCCTTGGGCGCCACCGTTTATCACACCCATATGGAAGATGCCTTCAGAATTCTTAACCTTGACAACATCGTTTGTCTTTACTGCTGGGATTGTCCCTTGCGTTGTCGTTTGGTCAACTGAGAATTTGTTGTAGACTTTGCTTAGGTAATACCAGTTGAGCTCTGCATCACCTCCAGCTCCTGTATTGATTAAAAAAGCCTTGAATCTTCCAAAAGGTTCATCAGTACCTAATAAAGATAAAGTAGGCGAAATTATTATTGGTTACTATCAGCGTGAACAGAAAGGAAACATTTATGTTGATCTTGGAAATGCTGGTAAAGTTGAAGGTTATCTTCCAGTAAAATATCAGT